>USJA01000070.1 GCA_900554875.1 uncultured Clostridium sp.
GAAAAGTCAAATAATATATATGAAACATTTTTAAATAATAAAAATAAAGATTATATTTTAAATAATAAAAAAGAACAAATAATAATAGATTATATGTCAGGTATGACAGACAGATTTATTGAAAATGAATATAAAAGATATGTAAAATGATGGGGTGAAAGATAAATGTATGATAAAAGTATAGATAAAAAGTGGCAAAAAATATGGGAAGAAAGTAAATGCTTTAATGCAACAGATGATTTTTCAAAGAAAAAATACTATGCTTTAGTTGAATTTCCATATCCATCAGGTGCAGGTATGCATATAGGACATATACGTGCATATATGGGAATGGATATTATTTCAAGAAAAAGAAGAATGCAAGGATATAATGTGTTATTTCCAATTGGTTTTGATGCATTTGGACTACCTACAGAAAATTATGCGATGAAAACAGGAATTCATCCAAGAAAGGTTACAGATAAAAATATTGAAACATTTACAAATCAGTTAAAATCTGTAGGTTTCTCATTTGACTATGATAGAGTTATAGATACTACAAGACCAGAATATTATAAATGGACTCAGTGGATTTTCTTGCAATTGTATAAACATGGACTTGCATATAAATCAAAAGGATATGTAAATTTTTGCCCTAAGTGTAGAGTTGTTCTTGCAAATGAAGAATCTCAGGGTGGAAAATGTGATAGATGTGATAGTGATGTTGTTCAACTTGAAAAAGAAGAGTGGATGTTAAAAATAACAGAATATGCAGATAAATTACTTGAAGGTTTAGATGAAGTTGATTTTCCAGAGCGTGTAAAGATTGAACAAAAAAATTGGATAGGAAAATCATATGGTGCTCAGATAGATTTTAAAGTAAATGAGACTGGTGATGATTTAGTTGTATATACAACAAGACCAGATACAATATTTGGTGTAACATATATGGCAATTGCACCAGAGCATCCTATAATTGATAAATTAAAAGATAGAATCTCTAATTTTGATGAGATAGTAAAATATAGAGAAGAGGCTAAAAGAAAAACTGAATTTGAAAGAATAGAGCTATCTAAAGAGAAAACAGGGGTTAAAGTTGAAGGTATTAATATTTTAAATCCAGTTACAAATGAAGTAATACCGCTTTATGTAACAGATTATGTCATGATGGGATATGGCACAGGAGCTATAATGGCAGTTCCGGCCCATGATACAAGAGATTTTGAATTTGCAAAGAAATTTGATATTGATATAAAACAAGTAGTAAGAAGCGATAGTTCAGAAGTTAATCTGGATAAGGAAGCATTTACCGACATTCAAACGGGTATAATGGTAAACTCTGGTTTTTTAAACTCACTTACAGTTGAAGAGGCAAAAGAAAAAATAATATCATATATTAAAGAAAATAAAATTGGTACGCCAAAAACAAACTATCATATGAAGGATTGGGCATTTGCAAGACAGAGGTATTGGGGAGAACCAATTCCAATTATCAAATGTGATAAATGTGGTCTTGTTCCAATGGATGAAAAAGATTTACCACTTGAACTTCCAGACTTAGAAGAATTCATACCTGGTGAAGATGGTAAATCACCACTTGCAAAGGTTGATAGCTTTGTAAACACAACTTGTCCAAAATGTGGTGGACATGCAACTCGTGAAACAGATACTATGCCTCAATGGGCTGGTTCAAGCTGGTATTTCTTAAGATATATTGATCCAAAAAATAATAATGAATTTGCAGATAGTAGAAAACTTAAATATTGGCTTCCAGTTGATTGTTATAACGGAGGAATGGAACACGTTACACGTCACCTTATATACTCAAGATTTTGGCATAGATTTTTATATGACATTGGTTTAGTCCCTACAAAAGAGCCATATTCTAAAAGAACGACACAAGGACTAATATTAGGGCCTGATGGAGATAAAATGTCAAAGTCAAAAGGAAATGTTATTAATCCTGATGATATTGTAAAAGAGTATGGGGCAGATACACTAAGGACATATATATTATTTATTGCTGATTATAAAGATTCCGCTCCTTGGAATGAAAATGGAGTAAAAGGTTGTAAAAAATTCTTAGATAGGGTAACTAGAATTGAAGAATTTGCAACTGATGAAGATATAACAAATGACGAAGTTGAAAAAGAACTAAATAAGACAATAAAAAAAGTATCAGAAGATTATGAGGAACAAAAATATAATACTGCAATTGCTGCAATGATGACATATGTTAATTTGTTATATAAACAGGAAAAAGTAAGTAAGAAATATATTGCACCTTTTTTACAAATATTAAATCCTATTGCTTCACATGTTACAGAAGAATTATGGGAAAAACTTGGATTTGAAGGACATATATTTAGTTCAAAATGGCCTGAATATGATATAGCAAAAATAGTTGATGAAAATGTAGAATTAGCTGTTCAAGTAAATGGAAAGGTTAGATTTAAGGTAACTGTACCAACAGAATTTTCTGAAGATGAAATAAAAGAGAAAGTTAGATGTGATGATAGATTAAAGCAATATATTGATGGAAAACAAATACAAAAAATCATTGTTATAAAATCAAGAATTGTAAACATTGTTATAAAATAAACCAAAGAGAAAGAGAGGTTGTTATATGATTGATATTTTCACAAATACTACTTTTTTACAAGTCTCAGAAATTGTATTACTTGTAATTTTAGGTTTTGTAATGTATCAGCTTATAAATTTTAAAAAAATAAGAAAGAGTGATCTGCAAAAAAAACAGGCATATACTGATCAATTAACTGGTAGAGGTAATAGGTATTTGTTTTTAGAAGTTCTTGATAAACTCATTAAAAAAGGAAATAAGTTTGCTGTATGTTTTATGGATTTAGATGGATTTAAACAGATAAATGATACAATGGGACACGATGCAGGAGATGAATTATTAGTATATCTAGCAAGAACTTTTGATGAAAAATTACCATCTAATGCAGTTGCATATAGACTTGGTGGAGATGAATTCTCAATTGTAATTGAAAATATAAAGACTACTAGAGATATAACTAAGGTACTTGATTATATGAAAAAACAACTTGAAGAGCCTATTAATATTCAAGGAACAAATATTTCACTTCAATATAGTTTGGGAATATCAGTGTTTCCTGAAGATGCCACTACAAAAAGTGAACTTATTATGTATGCTGATGATGCCATGTACTATATAAAAGAAAATGGAAAAAATGGATATTATTTTCATAATAAATCATTAAAGGCAAAATTGGATAATAAAAATAAGATGGAGAAAGATTTAAAGGAAGCATATGAAAAAAGTCAATTTACCATATCTATGCAACCAAGAATTAATTTGAAAGATATGGATAATGTGTGTTTTGAATCTTTACTATATTGGAATCATCCTGTACTTGGAAAAATTGACTCTGATTATTTTATAAAGCAAGCAGACGAAATGGGAATAATTGTAAAACTTGACAGATTTGTACTAGATAAAATGTGTAAAAATTTAACAGAACTAAAGAATAAAGGGTATAAAAATATTCAAATGGCAGTTAATATTTCTACTAGGCATTTTATGAAAGAAGATTTTGTAAATGAATTATGTAGAATTTTAAAAGAAAATAATATAGGAAAAAATGAAATAGTATTAGAACTTACGAGTGATATTGACTTAAAAAAAATAAATATCTATAAAGCAATGTTTCAAAAGCTTAAAGATTGTGGGGCTATAATTTCTATAAATAATTTTTATATCAGATATGAAAATATGATAATGTATAACGAATTAAATATTGATGAAATTAAACTTTATGCAAAATATATTTCAAAAGAAAACAATTTAAATGATATGTGTTTGGATGATGTTATAAAATTATCTAAAGATTTAAATTATACTGTAACCGTTTGCTGCATTGAGACGAAGGAACAATTATCACGTACTCTAAGCTGTGGAGTAGATAAAGTACAAGGCAACTTATTATTTAATAAAGTATATGATGAATATGTTTCTGAAGTAATAAAGAAATATGAACCCTTAAAAAAAGTTGTATATGAGATGATTAATAATGCAGCATTAAACTTATCTGTTGATTAATAGATTTAAAAACAAAAAATACTTAATTTATTTTGTATGTAAAAATTTTTTCCTTAAACTTAGTAAATGAAGTTGACTTTGTTAGAGTTTAGTCGTATTATTCTAGAATAAATTATATATAAACCTATTACAAAACAAAGTAGGTAGAGATAGAGCAGGTAAGCCTGTTATAGCTGTATTAAGAACATTTAATTTTATTAAATGAATTTAGGTGGTAACGCGGAATAACAAAGTCATTTCGTCCTATATATATGGGCGAGATGGCTTTTTTTTAGGAGGAGTAGATATGATAGATAAAATTAAACAAATTGAAAATTCTGCAAAAGAGAAAATAAGTGCTGCAAAAAGCAGTAATGAAATTGAAGAATTAAGAGTAGCTTTTCTTGGAAAAAAGGGAAAAGTTGTTGAAATACTTAAAAATTTAAAAAACGTTGAAGCAGATAAAAGAAAAGAAGTAGCCTCATTTGCAAATAATGTAAAAAATAAAATAGAAGAGGAAATTGAAAATAAAAAAGAAAGTATAAAGGAAAAAGAATATAACGATAAAATAAATAGTGCTAAAAAAATAGATTTAAGCATGCCAACTGATTTAAAACTTGGTTCACTTCACCCTATAACTGTTGTTCAAAAAGAATTAGAAGAAATATTTAAAAGTATGGGATTTACCGTAGAAGATGGAAATGAAGTTGAAACGGAATATAACAACTTTGAGGCAGTAAATGTACCGAAGCATCATCCAGCACGTGATATGCAAGATACATTTTGGCTAGAAAATGGGCAACTACTAAAAACTCAAACATCAGCTGCACAAAATAAAATTATGAAAAAATATGGAGCACCTTTAAAATCAATATTTCCTGGTAGATGTTTTAGAAATGAAGAATTAGATGCATCTCATGAAAATACTTTCTTCCAAATGGAGGGAATGATGGTAGATAAGGACGTATCTATTGCAAACCTTATATATTTTATGAAAACTATATTATCAGAAATATTTAAAAAAGATGTTGAAGTAAGACTAAGACCTGGGTATTTTCCATTTGTTGAACCAGGATTTGAACTTGATATAAAATGTATATATTGTGAAGGAAAAGGTTGTAAAGTTTGTAAACAAGGTGGATGGATTGAGCTTTGCCCATGTGGTATGATACATCCAAATGTACTTAGAATGGGAGGCATTGATCCAGAAGAGTATTCAGGATTCGCATTTGGACTAGGGCTTTCTCGTCTTGCAATGATGAAATATAATATAAATGATTTAAGAATACTTAATTCATGTGATTTAAGAGCTTTAAAGCAAATAGGATTAAAATAGTGGGAGGTAAATATGTTTATTTCAATTAATTGGATAAAAGATTTCGTAAACTTAGATGGAATTGATATAAAGGATTTAATATATAAATTTACAATGTCTACAGCTGAAGTTGAAGGAATTATTGAATATGGAAAAAATACAAGAGATGTAGTTGTAGCTAAAGTTTTATCTGTAGAAAATGTAGAAAATTCAAAAAAACTACATAAATTAGTTGTAGATATTGGAGATAAAAAAGTAAATTGCATTTGTGGAGCGCCTAATGTAAAAGAGGGAATCAAGGTTGCATTTGCTAAAGAAGGAAGTTTAGTTAATGGTTTAAGTATAACAAAAACAACAATCGCAGGTCATGAAAGCTCTGGAATGTGCTTATCTGAGAAAGAACTTGGTATTAGTGACGATAACTCTGGAATTATGATTTTAGATGATAAATATAATATTGGAGAAGATATTAAAAATATAATACCAATTGACGATATAATATATGAA
>USJA01000071.1 GCA_900554875.1 uncultured Clostridium sp.
TCTTCCGATCTCCTTTCAGCTGTAATTCTTGTTACAATAAATAAAAATAATCCTGTAGATAGTGCAAAAGAGGCTGTCTTTAGACAAGATATAAGACAAATGCAGGAAGAATTAGAACTATATAATTCAGAAATGTTAGCTAAAAAAGAGAATCCAAAAAATTTAAATGCTAATAGAAAAAGTGATCCTTCTATTCAACAAATAATAAAAAGTATGACAGATAAATATGCTAAAATTTTGGAAATAAAAAATGGTGAATTAGTGTATATTGGCAAAAATAAAAGTGAGTATATAATTGCAAAAGAAATGGGATTATTACCTGAGGGAGTAATTTTAGATGATGATATCTTAACAGATTTAAAAGCATTTATAACAGAATGGACTGTAGAAGATGGAGAAAGTATTACTCTTCCAATAGATGGAACTTGTAACTTTAAGGTTGACTATGGTGATGGGACAGGTGAGTATAAGATTACAAGCTCAACAGATGAAAAAAGGATACATACATATGAAAAAGCTGGAACGTATACTGTGAAAATCACTGGAAAATGCGGTTATATAAATTTTTATAATGGTGATAATGCAGTAAGTAGAGATAAAATTACAAAATTAGTACAATGGGGAAGTTTAGGTGAAGGTCTTACAAGTAATGAATATTCATTTTATAATTGTAAAAATTTAACTGGATCAATACCGTTACCTTCAAGTAATACTTTTAAAAATGTAAAAAGCTGCCAAAGTCTATTTAATGGATGCAGTTCCCTTACTGGAAGTATACCAAGTGGATTATTTAAAGGTGCAAAAAAAATAGAAAGTTTTGCAATAGACTGGGGATTAGGGGCATTTAAGGACTGTGAAAATCTTACTGGATCAATCCCAGGTGACCTGTTTTCAGATTGTGTTAATGCCAAAAATTTTAGTATGACTTTTTACGGTTGTAAAGGACTTACAGGACCTATACCTGAGGAATTATTTGAAAATTGTAAAAATATTACAAGTATAGCTGGATATAATTCTTTTGGTTTATTTAAAAACTGTTCAGGGTTTACAGGCCAAATTCCAGAAAATTTATTTAAGAATTGTTCTAAGGTTACAACATATAGTGGAGTTTTTAGTGGTTGTACAGGGCTTACAGGTTCAATTCCAGAAAATTTATTTAGCAATTCGCCAAATGTTACAAGCTTTAAAGAAACATTTTATAATTGTAATAATTTAAGTGGAGATATTCCTGAAAATTTATTTGCTAACTGTCCAAAAGTAACAGATTTTTCTGGCACGTTTGAAGGATGTAAAAATATATCATCAATACCTGCAAATTTATTTTCAAATAATTCTAAAGTCACAACATTTTCTTCAACTTTTTCAGGTTGTGAAAAAATATATACAATTCCATCTGAATTATTTAAAAATAATACTTTAGTTACAAGTTTTAGTGCTACATTTAAAATGTGTAAAAATGTATCATCTATACCATCAGAACTATTTAGTTCTTGTCCAAAAGTAACAACATTTGTGGGAGTATTTAATGGATGTACTAGTTTAACAAGTGTACCTGAAGGACTATTTGATAACAACACAATAGTAACTTCATTTGGAAAATGGTGGAATGGTGCTTTTCAGGAATGTTCAAATTTAGTAAGTGTACCAACGGATTTATTTAAGTATAATACAGAAGTTGCAAGTTTTAATTGTGCATTTATAAGTTGTAATAATTTAAAGAATATTCCGGACTTATCCAATAATACTAAGGTAACAGATTTTAGCTGGATGTTTGAAAATTGTACTAATGTTGAAGGGGAGGCTTATCCTATTTGGAATTTTACTTCGGTAACAAATTTTAATAAATGTTTTCTTGGGTGTAAAAAACTTTCAAACTATTCAGAAATTCCAACAGATTGGAAATAACATAAAGGGTAGATAGTGTGCTATCTACCCTTTTTTTCTTACATTTGCTTGAAAATTGTAGTTTTTTGTTATATAATCAACTAGAAAAAGGGGAGAAATATATGAGGCTTAAAAAATTAGAATTACAGGGATTTAAATCTTTTGCAGATAAAACTGAAATTATAGTATTAGATGGAGTTACCACTATTGTTGGACCAAATGGAAGTGGAAAAAGTAATATATCTGATGCTGTAAGATGGGTACTTGGTGAACAAAGTGTAAAAAATTTAAGAGGACAAAAAATGGAAGATGTTATCTTTGCGGGTACTCAGGCAAGAAAAAAAGTTGGATTTGCTGAAGTTTCATTATATCTTGATAACAGTGATGAATCACTTCCAGTTGAATTTAAAGAAGTTGTTGTAACAAGAAGAGTATATAGAAGTGGAGAGAGTAACTATCTTTTAAATGGAGCTGAATGTAGACTTAAAGATATTCAGGAACTTTTTATGGATACAGGCGTTGGAAAAGATGGATATAGTATAATATCTCAAGGAAAAATTGATGAAATATTATCAACAAAATCAGAAGAAAGGCGTCATATATTTGAAGAGGCATCTGGAATTGTAAAATACAAAACTAGAAAAGATGAGGCTGTAAAGAAATTAGCAAATACTGATAGTACGCTTGCAAGAGTAAATGATGTAATAGCAGAAATAGAAAACAATCTTGAACCTCTTGAAAAAAAATGCGAAATTGCTAAAAAATATTTAGAACTTAAAGATAAGTTAAAAGTATTAGATGTTAGGATATTTATACAAAGTCTAAATCAAAATGCGGAAGCTTTATGCAAAATAGATGATGTTATTGAAACATTTACAAATGATATAGCAAAAGAAGAAGAAATATCGGCAGAACTTGAAAAATCAAAAATCAATCTTAAAGAAAGACTAGCAGAAGTTACTTTAAAAATAGAAGAAACTCAAAGTAAATTTTATGAAACAGAAAGTGAAAACCAAAAACTTTCATCAAAAATTGAAATAAATAGAGCTAGTATTGAAAACGCTAATGAAAATATTGAAAGACTAAATATTGAAATAAAAGAAGATTACGAAAAAATAAATTTATTGAAAGAGGATATTGAAAAAAGACTTAAGAAAAAAGAATCTCTTGAGGAAAACAAGAAAAAATTTGAAAATGAATTATCCTTAAAACAAGAAGAACTAGATAATGTAATGTCAACTCTTGATGAAAGAGCAGAGCAAATTACAGCAATTAAGGATGAAATAGATATAAAAAGAGAAGAAGCATATGAACTTAAAATGAATTCAAGTAGTATTGAAGCTACAATTGATGCAAATAATTCTCAAATAGAGGAAAAGGAAAAAATTCTTGATAAAAATATAACTGCAAATGATAGTGTAACAACGACAAAAGAAGAACTTACATCTAATTTAAATAGCAAGAATACTTTACTAAATAAAATTCTTGAAAAAGAAAATAAATATAACGAAGATAAAAAAGTATTAGATGAAAAATATAATCAAATGCTATCTAATGAAAGAAAATTAAATCAAGAAGTTATGACTTTAAAATCAAAATATAATTATCTTACAAACCTTGAAAATGAAAATGAAGGATATTACAAAAGTGTAAAAGAATCACTTTCATATGCAAAGAAAAATAACATGCAAAATGTATATGGAACAGTTGCGTCATTAATATCTACAGAGGAAAAGTATGAATATGCAATAGAAATAGCACTTGGTGGATATATGCAAAATGTTGTTGTAAATGATGAACAAACAGCAAAGAAAATAATTTCATACTTAAAGGAAAATTCTCTTGGTCGTGTTACTTTTCTTCCTATTAATACAATTAAAAAGGTAGATAACAGTATAAAAGATAAAGCAAGAAAATTGGATGGATATATAGGAATGGCATCTGAAATAGTAAAATATGATTCTAAATTTAAAGATGTAATACTTTTAAGTTTAGGTTCAACCGTTGTTGTAGATACTGTTGATAATGCAATTTTAATGTCAAAAAAATTAAAGAATATAGCAAGAATTGTAACTCTTACAGGTGAACTTTTCTCAGCTACAGGAAGTATAACTGGTGGTAAAAACTCACATAGTTCAGCAGGACTTCTTGGTAGAAAAGAAAAAATTGAAAAACTAAAGGAGATAATTTCAAACAAAGAAAAAGAATATAGCTCTTTAAATAACGGTGTAAGAGAACTTAATATAAAAATAGAGGAAGCTAAAAAAGAAAATAACAAAATAGTAGAAGAAAAGTCTTCATGTCAAATAGAGATAGCAACACTTAATGAAAAATTATTAAATATTGAAAGAGAAGAAAAGAAGGTATTACTTGCAAAAGAAAACGCAAAAATATCTATTGATAGTTTAAAAGAACAAAACGAAACTTTAAGAAAAAATATTGAAGAAAATAACAAAAAGGTAGAAGAACTTGAGGAAAAAATAAATAAAAATCAAGAAATTGTTGATGATTATTCAAGATTTAATAAAGAAAAATCTGAAATGGTAAGTAATTTACATGAAGATATTGCAAATCTTAAAGTATCAATTTCATCATTTGATGAAAGTAGTGGCTCAATTGACGAAATGAAAGATAAATTATCGCAAGATATACAAAATTTTGAAGATGGAATTGAAAGAAAAAAATCAAGTATATCAAATCTTGAGACTTCAAAAAAGGATGCTGAAGAAGAAATAAAAACTCTAACAGAGTCTATTAAAGAAAAACAAAACTTTAAACTTGATTTTGCAAATATTTTAAATAATCTAAAAGATACTAAAAAAGAAGTTGAGCAAAAACAAGAAACTTTAGAAGTAAAAGTACTAGAGGGATTAAGAAAAATAGATAAATTAAAAGATGAAAGAGCAAAAGTTCAAGCTAGAAAACTAAAATTTGATATTGAAATAGAAAATCTAAAAAATAAAATGTGGGATGATTATGAAATAACTATATCTGTTGCAAAAGAGATGCTAGAATCTCTTCCAGTAGATGATAGTGATGAGAAAACAATTGTAAAAAATGCTGAAAAAATCAGAAAAGAAATAAAAGATTTAGGTGAAGTAAGTGTTGGAGCAATTGAAGAGTATAAATCTACAAAAGAACGTTACGATTTTATATCAAATCAAAAAGCAGACTTAGAAGAAACAAAGAAAAAACTTGAAAATCTAATTAATAATATGACAAGTATAATGAAGCAACAATTTGAAAAACAGTTTAAACTAATTAATGAAAACTTTAATGAAACATTTAAAGAACTGTTTGGAGGAGGAAAAGCTGAATTAAAACTTGAAGATGAATCTAATGTTTTATCATCAGGAATAGAAATAGAAGTACAGCCTCCAGGTAAAAAACTTCAAAGTATGATGCTTTTATCTGGTGGAGAGAGAGCTCTTACTGCAACTGCTTTGTTATTTGCTATACTTAAACTTAAGGCACCTCCATTTTGCATACTAGATGAAATTGAAGCTGCACTAGATGATGTAAATGTACATAGATTTGCAGAATACATTAAAAAATATTCAAAAAATACACAGTTTATTGTAATAACACATAGAAAAGGTACTATGGAAGTAGCATCATCTACATATGGCGTTACAATGCAAGAGTATGGTATATCTAAGGTTGTTTCAATTAAGATGAAATAGTAATTTTAAATGTAAAGTAAAAAAAGAGCCAAAATTATTAGATGAAAAGTTTAATAATGAGGTTCTTCTTTTATTGACAATTTATACTTCAAATTATATAATAAAAATTAATTATTTAATCAAATATGGGAGATAATAAATTGCATGATATATGGAATCCATGGCATGGATGTAAAAAAATTAGCGAGGGATGCGATAACTGTTATATGTACTATTTAGATAATATTAGAAGATCGGAAGAGCACACGTCTGAACTCCAG
>USJA01000072.1 GCA_900554875.1 uncultured Clostridium sp.
TTTGCGAAAGCTCTGATCTTGAAAAAAAACTAGAAAATATCTTGTCTAAAATTCAAGGGGTTGGAAAGGTAAAGGTTTTTATTAATTATTCACAAAGTAGTGAAACTGTTGCAATGTATAATGAAAATTCAAAAGTAAGCCAAACAGAAGAAACAGATACATCAGGGGGCAAAAGAGTTATAGAGTCAACAGATTCTCAAAAAGATATAGTGTTTAAAGAAGAAAATGGAGAAAAAATACCAATAACACAAAAAATTATTCAACCAAAAATAGAAGGAGCAATAATTACAGCACAAGGTGCAAATGATGCAACAACTAAATCAAACATTATGCAGGCAGTAGAAGCTGCAACAGGAATTGCAACACATAAAATACAGGTTTTTGAAATGAATTAAAATGGAGGAATGAAAATATGAAAAGTTTTAAGAAAAATCAAATTGTTATTTATACTTTTGCTTTAATGCTTGTTGCGGCAGGGTATTTAAATTATACAAGTAAAGTTAATAAAGATTCTTTAGAAACAGCAAACCAAGAAACATATGTAAGCGAAAATGAGACATCAGATATAGGTGATGCAAAATTAGTAAATAGTAATGATGTTGTGGACGAAAATGATAAAACTAATGAGAATGTAGAAGAAAATATAACATTACCGTTAAGCCTTGATAACAGAGAGGTAAATAAAAATAAGCTAGATGAACTAATTAATACTTTAGGATTGCAAAATAGAAGAACACATCTTCCAAATGAATTATCAGGAGGACAACAACAACGAACATCTATAGGAAGAGCAATGATAACTAATCCTGCAATAATATTAGCTGATGAGCCAACAGGAAACTTAGATTCTAAATCCAGTGATGAGATTGTAGAACTACTAAGAAAATCTAACAGAGATTATAAACAAACAATTATTATGATTACACATAATATGGAAATTGCAAAGAGTGCAGATAGAATTATAAAAATTGAAGATGGCAAGATTGTAGGTGAAGTATAATGGATTTATTAAAAAAACTTACAATAAAAAATTTAAAATTAAAGTAATTATAACTATAAGTGTATATTTATTGAAAGCTAAGTATACTAGATTATATTGTAATTTAAACGATATTACGATGTAAATAATGATGGTACTGAAGAATAAATTACCTTAGATGATTTTTAATAATATATAAATAAAACTATGTAGAATGTTATTGCGTTCCACATAGTTTTTCAGATTTCTAATAAGATTTCTGATTTTTAATACAAATAATTTAAAAGTTACCTACTCGACTTTTAGAACTTTAATTTTAATGATATTTCCATTAACACTATACTGTCCTTCAAATCCAACTGTTTTTCCTAAAACGCATTCTCCAATCGGTGAATTTACAGAAACTTTATTTTCATTAATTTTTCCCTGTCCACCTGTTAAGATGAATGTATCTTCTTCGCCGTCTCCATCAGAGTATTCCATATATACTCTAATCTCAGACCCAACTTTGATAACACTTTCATCTTCATCAGAATTAGCTTCAATAAGTTCAGCTGTTTTAATTTGATGTTGTAATTTATTAATTTCATAATTCAGAGCTCTTTCTTTAATTTCAGTTTGTTCGAATGCAAAATTATCATGCCATGCATCACCTTCATTTTCAGCTGCTTGACTTTTATACTGCCCTAGTTTCCGAAGTTCTTCTTGTTTTAGTTCTAATTCTCTGTTGAGTTCTTCAAACCCAACTTTTGTAAGTTTTAGTCTTTGTGTCATAATATAATCCTCCTTAAATTATGTGTATTATATATATAAAAAGCATTATTGCTTTTTAGCTAAATAATTATTGATATACCAATTAGCAAATTGGTCTTTTGCATCTCCCCAAAATGTTGCCTCTCTCTCATAGTCTATATCTCTTAATTCACTTAAAGTTTTTGTTTCTCCATCTGGTATATAAAATTTGTCATGCCATCTGCCTCTTGTTCCTTTTGCTTCATATGCTATTGTTCCTGTACCTCCTCCAGAAAAAACTATTGCTTTTTCACCTGGTTCACAGAAGGCAAAACAATGTTCTAATCTTGCTTTTCTATTTTTTTCATTTTTAAACAATTCTAAGAATTTTTCAACACCTATTTGTTTATCAAAATAATGATTATATGGACCTGGAAGTCCCCCTAATGCATCAATATATAATCCACTGTCTGATTTCAATACTGGTAAATTTAATTTATTTGCTGCATATTCAGCACTAAATGCTGCTACATCTATACAACTTTCTGCTTGAATTTCTAATATTTCAAAATCTGGATTAACAATTTCTAAATTAAACCCATATTTTTTTCCAAAGAATTCATTTGCTTCATTTACCTTATTAGGATTTGTCGTTAAATAAATTAATTTTTCCATATTTTCCTCCATCTATAATAGTATTATATATTTCTCTATTTCTATCCTTTTTAGTTCATTGATAAACAATTTGTTTATTTTATGTTTTTGACAAGCAATTCTAAAATGTAATTTATTATTTTGATCCCAAACAGGTACAAGAGAAATATTATGTTGGTCTAATACTTTAATAAATTCATCTTTAAAAATAGTTTCAGTAAACAATGTGTTTGAAAAAGTATTAAGTGTTTTAATTTTAACACTATTTAATTCACTTTTCAAATAATTTATTTCTTTTTTTATCTTCTTGACATTATTCTTATAATTATTGCTATTTATTACTTTATTTGCATAATATGTTGATATACCAGAAAATTCATTTATTGTTACATTATCTTTATATAGTTCTTCTAATTCACACTCGCATACTAAATATCCAATTCGTAAATTTGACAGTCCGTAGGCCTTTGAAAAACTTTTTAATACTATCATATTTTTGCACATTCCTGTCTCTAGTAAACTTTCTTGCCCTGAAAATTCTATATTAGATTCATCTATCATAAAATATATATTTGGATATTTTCTTACTAGTTTTTTTATTTCTCTATTTTCTAATAATAAACCTGTTGGATTATTAGGATTACATATATATACCAATTTTGTCTTTTTATCTATTGATTCTTCTATAAATTTAAGATTAATCTGATAATCTTCCAAAAATACTTTTCTGGTTTCCGAATTAAAAGAATTCGTTGCATATTCCGCTTGTTCAAATGATAAATATGGCATAATCATATTGCCACCATCTTTCAAAAGTATTTTGCAAATGTTTTGTATTAACCCATTTGATCCAGCTCCAAGTATTATAGAATATTTTTCATCATAAAATTTATATTTGTTTTTTATACTTGTAATCAACTTAAAATTCTCTTCCGCACTAGGGTATTTATCTAACTTATATTTTTTTATATATCTAAATGGATATTTTGACAAATATGTTCCCGATAATGTCATATCTATTTTATTTGATTTTATGCAAGCATAATCTTCTCTGTAATTTTTATTTGAAATACAATACTTATCACTATTTTTGTAATGTAATTGACCATACATTTCTTTTTCCAACCTCACTAACATCTGTAATATGTTCATCAACTTCTTTTATAACTTCAAAACCTATTTCTAATAAAATTTGCTTTATTTGTTCTTTTCCCATTAAAATCATAGATGGTCTTCCTTCTATTTCATAAAGATACTTTTCTTTCATTTTAGCTAAATCTGGTGTTATAATGTCATTAGTAAATATTGAAATAATAGCATATCCTTTTGATTTCAAAACTCTATATATTTCTTTAAATGATTGCTTATATTCATTTACACTTGTAGCATTATGAATAACTCCAATTGAGATTGCTAAATCAAATTCCTCATCTTTTTCCTCAATTTTACTCATTCTTCCGTATTTATATATTATGTTTTTATTATTTTCTTCTTTACAATACTTAAACATTTCAGTATTTTTATCTATGGCTAAGGTTTTAATATTTTTGCTTGCTAAATATTTAGAGTATCTTCCACCGCCACAACCAATATCAATTGCATTTCTTATAATATTTTTTTCTAAAATTTTTTCAATTTCATCTGTTATGTATTTACTTGGTTTTCTCGTATAAAATAGTTTATTAGTATTATCTTCTTTCCAAAAAGAATCTATAATTTTTGATTTCGTTATAATATATTTATGATTACATATTTTTGTTTTAATAACAGTCAAGTTTAATTTTTCCATTTCATCTTTACAGTATTGTGTATCTTCTGATTTATTAGTAATTGTAAAAAAAGCTGGTCCAACAGATGATAATGCTAAAAATTGACAATGTTTTTCCTCATATAATTTTCTTATTTCTTTAGCAATATCATTCATTCTTGGAAATACGAAAGAGCAATTTTCTATACTTCCCATATTAAATCTATAATCAAAAACAATATCTGCAAGAGATTCAATTTTACCTTCTGTCATATCTGGAAGTACACTATGTAAAAATCTATATGCAATTTTATCTTTATATTCATCTCCTGTTTTCTTAAATTTCCATAAATTTTCTTCTTCCAATGTCATTAATAAATCCGCATCTTGTTCAACAAAATCATTAGGAATTCCTATTAGGATTTCTCCTTCATAATTTATTTTTGAAATTGTACAAGATTTACCACTTATAATGATTACTCCTTCATCTGTTTGACCATTAGTTGCGCCTCCACCTATACATTGAACAACTTTTAAATCATCATTATTAGAGTCACTTACTTCTTCACCATGATTAGAAGCTAAATATTTTATTAAATCTTTTAGTAAAATTGGATTTCCATATAGTTCATTTATTGCAACTGCTACTGCTGAAATTGTTGAACTACTTGAACCAAAACCACAATGTTTTGGAATATCTTTATCGTCTACATCAATTTCTAATGAAGGATTCACATTAAGTGCATCACACATTAGTAAATATGCATGTTTTATTAATACCTTTCTTTTTGTTCTATCGGAAATTAATAATTTTCCACCTTCAAAATTTGTAACTTTTATTTTTACATTAATATATTTTTCAACTGATATTACAACCTCTCCTGGTGTAAATACCATTGTATCATTGTATGTAACTGCTGCTGGGTTAATTGCCATTGCATCTAGTCTACATGGGTAATTCACTTCAATTTCTTCATATTTTAATATTTTTTCTTCATTATCTTTCTTATAATATTCATTGAATATATGTCCTGCTTTTACAATTGGAAATCTTTCTATCATCTTTATTTCTCCTCAACTAAAAATACCCTATATGCCTTAGGTCTAAATATTTTTCTAATATTTTTTATCCTTTGATAATATTTTTGTTTAAATGGATATGAATATTCTTTTATTACTTTTCCACCTGATTTATTTATCATATTCCTCCAATGTTTTAAAGTCAAAAATCTATCATCCCCATGAAGTGTCTCGTCATCATCAAACCACTTAGTTGGTATGACTATTATTACTTTTTTAGCAATTCTTAATTGTTGTTTAATTGTATCCATTATCATATTATCATCAAAATGTTCTAATACACCTACACTATATGCTAAATCAAATTCCTTTTCTTGAAAATCAAGTTCAAACATAGACTTTTTTATATATTTAACTTTTCTTTCCCCAAAATATTCTCTTTCTAATTCTTTAGCCAGCTTTATAATATGTTCATTTACATCTATACCTGTTACATCGAATCCTTCACTTGCCAATTGTGAACAAACTATACCTGTACCAGACCCAACTTCTAATATTTTTCCATTATTACATTCTTTTTTTAGAATTTTAATTAATTTTTT
>USJA01000073.1 GCA_900554875.1 uncultured Clostridium sp.
TCTATTTCCTGGCAGCTTCTCCCAATCAGGTTTTCACAAGAGAACAGCTTCTGGACCACATCTGGGGCTACGAATATATTGGCGATACCAGAACTGTAGACGTTCACATTAAACGTATTCGTGAAAAAATTGCTGACACGGATCAGTGGTCAATTGGTACAGTTTGGAGTGTAGGATATAGATTCGAGGTACATAACTAAATATGAAAAATTCTATTTTAACTAAATTTTTTACAGATATAACTTTATTTTTTTCCATAAATTATATTCCTCCTTTACCTATTAACTTTTTTATAAATAAAAGTCTTCCTTTTTGTGTGCCCAACAAATTTTCAACTATATCTATATAGATGTTAACATCATCCTCATTGTAATTACCATCATCAAATAATTCATTGCTGAGTATAAGGGTTATCTTTACCTTTGCACTAATATTTTCATTACAATTTAATATTTTTTTATTATTTCCTTCTTCAACTATTTTTTCTAATATAGGTACAGCTTTTTCTATAACTTTTTTATTTATTTTATCATGCATAATAGCATTTTCAGGAAGATGAATAGCTTCTGTCAAAGCTTCCTCCTTAATATCTGGTCTAAATGATAAAATTACATTTATAAATTTTTGTTCTATTGGTAGATTCATTTCCAATGCTAATTTAGCCTTATTAGACATATTATCTACCATCATGTTTATTACCTCTTCTAATGTTTTTTCCTTACTTTCAAAATAATAGTAATAGGTACCTTTTGCTATTTTTGCCTCACTGATTATCTCATCAATGCTAGTATTTAAGTAACCTTTGGTTATAAATTTAGTATATGCAATTTTTAACAATTCTTTTTTTTTATTCGTTTTTTTCACTATTTTCTCCTTACCGACTATCAGTCGGTTAATGTAATTATATCCTAAAATAAATATAATGTCAATATATTCTTACAAATTTATTCTCTAATTTTACTTTTATTATTAACTCAAAATTAAAAAATATAGAACTAACAAGTGGTAATTATGACAATATAAGATTAAATATTAAATTAAGAATTAACATAAAGAATGAAAAACTGATAAACTTAAAGTATAAAAAATATAGATTTATACTAAATTTAAAATTGATATTATGATATATATTTTATATACAAATTTAGAGACAATGTATAAAACATTGTCTCTCTTTAATTATATCACTTTCTATTTATTATCACTTATCATTTTCTTTCTAAATACTATGATTGAAACAACCAAAGTAACTAAAAGGTATACTATAAACACTATAATATTTCTTATACTTATTAAATCTAGTTTATTATTCATTACTCCTTTTATAATAGTTACACAACTATCAAAAGGTAAGTAATCACAAACCTTTGAGAAAACATCTCCCAACATATCTTTTGAAAAATACATTCCACTTGTAAAGCATACAAGTTGAACAACTATACTTGATATTCCAGGTGAGGCCTTTTCACTAAATATACTTCCTATTAATATACCCATAGCTATAAATAAAACAGCAATTACAATGGATATTAAAGCAGCCCATATAATATTTATACTAAAGTTAAGTCCTAAAATAACGGCAAGTATAAAAAATATAATATTTTGAATTATTACTATTGGAATAATAGAAATTATATATCCAAATATATAATCCATTGGTTTCATTGGGCTTATTCCAAGTCTTATTAAAAGTGAAGAACTTCTATCTTTAGATATTAACAATGCTGTAAACAAAGTTATAAAAGAAAAGCTAAATATTATAATTCCTGGTGTAAAATTCTCTATTTTATAATTTTCAGCAGGAATATCTAGTTGCTGAAATATAAACAATAAAAGAAGTGGTAAAATTACTGCAAAAATTATACTCAAAGGATCACGTATAATTTCCTTAAAATTTCTTTTTGCAAAATTTAGTGTTCTCACTATAACTCACCTCCTGTTGCAATTTTTACAAAAGCATCTTCAAAGTCTTTTGCACCTGATTTTTTGATTAATTCTTCAGATGTACCAACATCAATTAAATTTCCACTTGCCATAATTCCAACTCTGTCAGATAGACTCTCTGCCTCTTCCATATAATGTGTTGTAAGTATAATAGTCATTTTCTTTTTCTGTTTTTCTATAACACTCCATAATTCTTTTCTTGCAATAACATCAAGTCCTAGTGTAGGTTCGTCTAAGAATAATATTTTTGGATCATTTATTAAAGCCATAGCAATTGATACTTTTCTTTGCCAACCTCCAGACAAAGTTTTAGCCTTTTGTTTTAAGACTCCTTCTAGTTTAAACATAGAAATTAATTCCTTTATTCTTTCTTCTTTATTTTCTATTTGGTATACCCCAGCCATAAATTCAAGATTTTCTCTTACAGATAAATTAGGTGCAATAGCAGTTTCTTGAGGTGAAACATTTAATATTTGTTTTATTTTTTGTCTATCCTTTATAATATCTAATCCATTAATTTTAACATCTCCACTTGTTGGTAGAATTAAAGTTGATAGCATTTTTATAGTTGTAGTTTTACCAGCTCCGTTAGTTCCCAATAATGCAAATAATTCTCCCTCTTTAATCTTCAAACTAATGTTGTTTACTGCAACCTTTTCTTTGAATTTTTTTGTTAAATTCGATATTTCAATTGAATACATACTTAATCCTCTCCTTCTGGAAAAACCTTTCTAGACAAACTCTCGATTACATCTGATTTTATAAGTGCAATACCTTTAGATTTGTCACATAAAACTATAATCGAATCTCCCTGTTTTATGCTAAACATTTCTCTTGCCTCCTTTGGTATTACAATTTGCCCTTTTTCTCCTACTTTACAAATTCCTACATATTTATCTTTTTCCATTTTTGCTCCTTTTTACAACTTGTTATACTTTTCATACTTATTATACACTATCTACAAAGATAAAGTCAATACATTTTTTCATTTTTATTATTTTATTTTAAAACCATTTTTATACATTTTTATACAATATAAGGTTATTCCTATTGTATATTTCTTTTTAAAGTGGTATAACAAAAAAGAAATTTATATTATAAAAATGGAGATGAATTAAATTGACAAACCAAAAAAATGAAACAAGTATTATTGAATCATACAAAGAAGACTGTTCTATGTCTAAGGAAGACTTTATAAAAAAGTATAAAGTAAATGAAAAAGGCATCTCAAGTAAAGAAGCTAATTCTAGGATTCAAAATTTAGGTTTAAATGAAATAAAAAAGTCTAAACCAAAAAGGTGGTACAACTACTTTTTAAAAAGTCTATTTGCACCATTTAACTGTATACTACTAGGAATAATTTGCATACTTTCATATACGGATATATATTTATCAGATCCTCCAAGTTATGCAAACATTATAGTTATACTTATACTTGTCTTTGCAAGTACTTTACTTGATTTTTTTGAAGAATTCCGTTCAAATAAAGCTGCAGAAAAGCTAAAACAAATGGTTGCAACTACAGTAACTGTACTGCGTAATGGAAAAGAAACCAAAATTCCAGTAAACAAGGTAACCCTTGGTGACACTGTTTTGTTATCCTCTGGAACAATGATACCAGCAGATTTAAGGATAATTGAGGCAAAAGATTTGTTTATAAATCAATCTTCTCTTACAGGAGAATCTGATAGTGTAAAGAAAAATAGTATATCTGAACTTTCAAAAGATAATTTAGATACAATTTCTGATTTAGATACTATATGCTTTATGGGAACAGATGTAATATCTGGTAGTGGTAAGGGTATAGTAATTAAAACCTCAGATTCTACATATTTTGGGAAAATTGCAGATACACTAACTCTTGGTAAGCCTAAAAATGCATTTCAAAGAGAAATTGAAAATATTAGTAAGTTATTAATAAAATTCATGTTAATAATGATTCCAATAGTTTTTGCACTTAATATATTTAAACATGGAAATATTACTGCCTTTACATTTGCAGTTGCTATTGCAATCACAATTACTCCTCTACTTCTTCCTGTTATACTATCCTCTAGTTTATCTAAAGGTGCTGTAAGAATGTCAAAGAAAAAAACCATTGTAAAAAAATTAGATTCAATAGAAAACTTTGGTGCTATGAATATTTTATGTACAGATAAAACAGGTACACTTACTGATGGAAAAATAGTTCTTGAAAGGTATTTAGACATAAAAGGTCAAGAAGACGATAGAATTCTAAAGCATGCATTTTTAAATTCATATTTCCAAACTGGATTAAAAGATAGTATGGATGTAGCTATAATAAACAGGGCAAAGAAAATAAAACTAGATGAATTATCTACAAATTATACTAAAATAGATGAAATTCCTTTTGATTTTTCTCGCAGACGTTTATCTGTAATTGTAAAAGATACTGAGAAAAAGCAGATGATAACTAAAGGTGCTGTAGAAGAAATACTAAACATTTGCGCTATGATAGATTATAAAGGAAAAGTATCTCCTATTACTAAGGATGTAAAAGACAATATAAGGAAGATGACTAAAAAATTAAATGAAGAAGGCTTAAGGGTTATAGCAGTATGTCAAAAAAATGATATTAATGAAATAGATACTTTTTCTGTTGCAGACGAAAAAAATATGGTGTTAATGGGATTTATAGGTTTCCTTGATCCTCCAAAAGAATCAGCCAAAGCATCAATTGAAGCACTAAAAGAAGCTGGCATTAGAACTATAATCTTAACAGGTGATAATTCAGATGTAACAAAATGCGTTTGTAAAAAAGTAGGTATTGACTCAAGTCATATTGTTGTTGGAAGTAGACTTGATAAAATGACTGATACAGCAATACTTAGAATATTAAAGAAAACTAGTGTATTTACTAAACTTTCTCCTATTCAAAAAGCAAGAATTGTAAGAATACTTAGAGACTCAGGAAATGTAGTTGGATATATTGGTGATGGAATTAATGATAGTCCATCTCTTACAAATTCAGATGTTGGAATATCTGTTGATACTGCTGTAGATATTGCTAAAGAAACTGCTGATATAATTTTACTAAAGAAAGATTTAAATGTATTAGTAGACGGTGTTACTGAGGGAAGACGTACATTTGTTAATTTGATGAAATATATTAAACTCTCAACAAGTTTTAACTTTGGTGAAGTTCTATCTGTAATAGTTGCAAGTGTATTATTACCTTTTCTACCAGAAACACCTATACAACTACTAGTTGAAGGGCTAATTTATGATTTTGGTCAGATGACCCTACCTTTTGATAATGTTGACAAAGAAACTCTTGAAAATCCAAAAAGACTTTCAGTAAAAGATTTAAAACGTTTTATGCTATTTTGGGGACCTATTAGTTCTTGTTTTGATTTAATTATATTTGCTATATTATGGTTTGTTCTTGGAATTAAAAGTGCAGCACTATTTCAAACGATTTGGTTTAGTTATAGCATAGTATCAAACCTTTTTGGAATGCATATTATACGTACATCTAAAATTCCATTTATACAAAGTAATGCAAACAAAATGGTATATGCTTCATCTATAATACTTATGATAGTAGGACTTATCGTTCCATTTACAGGATTTGGAAAAATGCTTGGACTAGTTCCTATGAAATTAATTCACATTGGACTAATTTTTGCTGTAAGCATTATATACTGTATTATAGCAAGTTTTGCAAAAAGAATATATATAAAGAAATACAAAGAATGGATATAACAAAAATAAAATTCTATAAAATTCGTTGAGTGTGAATTATACCTCAAGATCGGAAGAG
>USJA01000074.1 GCA_900554875.1 uncultured Clostridium sp.
ATATTAAACGAATTTTTTAGTAACAAAAATAATATATATATTAAATTTTAATTTGTTGTAAATTTTTAAAAAATAATGTATACTATATATATTAATATGTACAAAGGAAGGATGGGGTAATATATGAAAAAGAAAAGTGGTATATCACTTATAGTGTTAATAGTAACCATAATAGTAATAATAATATTGGCTGCTGTAGTAATACTTACAATGTCAAAAAACAATCTAATAGAAAGTGCAAAAGAATCCGCATTTAAAGAAGATGTAAGGACATTTCAAGATGATTTGTCTCTTACTGTTGCAAAAGAGTATACAAATAAGCAAGGACAAAGGGATACAAAAATAAGTGCAACAGGAGCAGATGTAAAGAACTATATTCCAAGTTTTAAAGATAAATATGTAAATAAATTTGCTATAGTAGATGATAAATTAGTAGCTACTGATAAAGTTACTGAAAATGAAAAATTATGGATTGAAGATCTAAATTTAAATAGTGTTGAACCAGAAGTAACAAATTATACATCTGAAGAAATTGAAAATAGTGAATATTTATATGCAATAGGTAAGACCAAACCTGAATATGTTGTTGCAAAATTTAATGAAGATTATACAGAGGTAGTAATTACAAAAAATGGTGATGAAAGTGATGGGATAATACAAGAGTTTGCACCATGGACTAATTTTTCTCCAATGTCTGATAAAAAAGATACTTTACAAAAAGCAATTGTAAAAAATGGAATTATAGATTTGGGATATGGCTCAGCTGGAGGAGGAACATTTAATGTCTGTACCAATTTAAAGAGTGTTATATTGCCAAGTGGATTAATGTATATTGGGCAGTCTTGCTTTGGTAATTGTAAGAGCTTAACAAGTATATCACTTCCTGATAGTGTAATGAGTATATCAAATGCTTTTTCTGGCTGTAGCGGCTTAACAAGTATAACAATACCAAATAGTGTAACAAGTATAACGTCTAATACCTTTTATAATTGTAGCAGTTTAACAAATATAACAATACCAGAAAATGTAACAAGTATAGAACAATATGCTTTAAAAAGTTGTAGTAGCTTAGTTAATATAACGTATAAGGGTACAAAGGAACAGTGGAATAACATAGACAAAAGTATGGCAAGTGGTGAAGTTGATTGGTGTGACTCAACTCTAAAAACAATAACATGCACGGATGGTGTGATTACACTTTAAAATTTGATTTTTTTGATAAATAATATTTATAAATTAATCTCATTTAACATTTTGTTAAGTGGGGTTATTTTTGTTGATTTATTTAAAAATTAGTAGTAAAATTAATTTAGGTGATATCATGTTAAAACAAAAAATATTAGAAATAATTGTGATAGTTTTAGCTTTACTTGCAATTGTATTTGCAATCTCATCATGTTTATACAATGATAATGTTTTTGGCTTAAGAATAATTAGTGTGATATGTATTGTTATAGCTTTACTACTTAATTTTTATTCTAATTATAGAAAAAAGAGATTATAATTTTGACATTTTGACATAAAAATGTTAAAATATATATATTGATGAAAAAAGGAGGGCTTATGGCAAAAAAGACAGTTGCGATAGTTGGTCGCCCAAATGTTGGTAAATCTACTCTTTTTAATGTACTTGCGGGAGAAAAAATTGCTATAATTAAAGATACTCCGGGAGTTACTAGAGATAGAATATATGCTGACTGTGAGTGGAGAAATACAAAATTCAGAATAATAGATACAGGGGGAATTGAACCAGAATCTGAGGATATTATATTAAAACAGATGAGAAGGCAAGCAGAACTTGCTATGGATATAGCAGACGTTATTGTATTTATAACTGACGTAAAAGCTGGAGTTACACCATCTGATAAAGAAATAGCACTTATGCTAAGACATACAAAGAAGCCTGTTATACTAGTTTGTAATAAATGTGATAGAGTAGGGGAATTACCTGCTGATATATATGAATTCTATGATTTAGGTTTAGGTGATCCTCTTGGAATATCTGCTGGTAAAAAGCTTGGTATTGGAGAGATGCTAGATGAAATATATGATAATTTAGGAGATGTTTCTGAAGATAGTGAGGAAGATGATAGAATAAAGGTTGCAATTATAGGAAAGCCTAATGTTGGTAAATCATCTTTAATAAACAAAATTCTTGGAGAGGAAAGATTAATAGTTTCTAATATAGCTGGAACTACAAGGGATGCTATAGATACAGAGCTTAATAATAAATATGGTAAATATACCTTTATAGATACAGCAGGGATTAGAAGAAAAAATAAAATATATGAAGATATTGAAGAATACTCTGTGATTAAAGCAAAGAATGCTATTGATAGAGCAAACGTATGCATGATATTAATTGATGCTAAAGAGGGTGTAACTGAACAAGATGAAAAAATAGCAGGACTTGCCCACGAGGCTGGTAAAGGTGTAATTATTGTTATAAACAAATGGGATCTTATTGAAAAAGATAATTATACTTTTGATAGTTACAAAAAACAGGTGTATTTAAAACTTGCATACCTTAAGTATGCACCTATAATATTTATGTCAGTTCTCACAGGTAAAAGAGTAAACAATATATTTGAAATTATAAATGAAGTTGACAAAAATAACTCTTTAAGAGTACCTACTGGTCTATTAAATGATGTAATATCTGAAGCAATTGCAATTACACAGCCACCTTCAGATAAAGGAAGAAGACTCAAGGTGTACTATGCAACTCAGGTATCAATAAGACCGCCAACTTTTGTTATATTTGTAAATTCAAAACCTTTGATGCATTTTTCTTATGTTAGATACTTAGAAAATCAAATAAGAAAATACTTTGAATTTAAAGGTACGCCTATACATATGATAATAAGGGAAAAAGGTAAAAAGTAGGTAAGTTTTAACATTGGAGGGAAGCTTTATGACTATATATACTGTAGTTACTTTTGTTATTACATATTTGATTTGCAGTGTAAATCCTGCAATTATAATTTGTAAATTAAAAACAGGTGAAGATATTAGAAAACTTGGAAGTGGAAATGCCGGAACAGCTAATGCAATAAGGGTGCTTGGCAAACCTTTAGGGACGGTTGTAATAATATGCGATATTTTAAAGGTATTTATCTCACTTGCAATTATATATGTAATATGTAAGATTTTTAAACAAGATATATCAGTAATGCTAAAATCCGTATTTATACTTGCAGCAGTAATAGGACATTGTTATCCAATTTATTATAAATTTAAGGGAGGAAAGGGAGTTATTGTTGGAATGACAACAGCATTTATTTTTGATGTGAAAACAGCTCTTATATGTATGATTGTGGGAGTAATTGTCATACTAATTACAAGAACTGTTGCTATGGGAACTTTAATTGGGACCATTGTGTATGTTGTAATAACGGTCTTTTATGCAAAAGAATGTGTTATTCCAATTTTAATTGCATGTTTTATAATAATGTTTAAACATAGAGCAAATATAAAGAGGATATTAACAAGACAAGAAGAAAAAATTTGGTAAAAATAAGGAGATAAAATAGATGGTTAAGGAAAGTAATATGGCTATATTTTCATTTTTTTTAGGATTTGTAGTAGTTTTTTGTAATATAATGAAACTATTTGAAAATAAGCTTTTGATGATTTTGGCCCTTGTGGCAGTGACAATTTCGATTATATCCTTATTGCTTAGTTTAAGTAATAAGAAGAAAAACAAAGCGAAAATGGATAAATATATATTTGCAATTATTATTTCTATAATTTCTATAGTATTTAATTTATTTTTATTTGTGAGTTTAATACTGTTTAGTTTTTTTAAATAGTAGATATAAGGGGGAAGTTAAATGAATAAAGTTTTAGTTTTTGGACACAAAAGTCCTGATACAGATACAGTAACATCTGCAATTGTAATGGCAAATTTAGAAAATAAATTAGGAGGAGATGCTAAGGCGTGCGTTCTTGGTAAATTAAATAAAGAAACAAAGTTTGTATTTGACTATTTAAAAATTGATGAACCAGAACTTATTACTGAAGTAGAGGAAGGACAAGCGGTTATACTTGTTGATCATAATGAGTTTGCACAAAGTGTAGATGGAATTGAAAATGCAAAAATAAAAAAAGTTGTTGACCATCATAGAATATGTGGTTTAAAGACAGCAGAACCATTATATTATAGAGCAGAGCCTGTTGGATGTACTGCAACAGTACTATACAAAATGTATAGGGAAAATAACGTTGAAATAGAAAAAAATATCGCTGTACTTATGATTTCTGCAATAATTTCTGATACACTTTTGTTTAAATCACCAACATGTACAAAAGAGGATATAAAAGTAGCTGAAGAATTAAATAAAATTGCTAATATTAATATTCAAGAATACGGACTTGATATGTTAAAAGCAGGAACTGATGTATCAGATCTTAGTGCCGATGAATTAATAGGGCTTGATGCAAAAGAAGTTACAATTGGAAATTATAAAACAGTCATTGCACAAGTAAATACAGCAAGTATTCCTGATATGTTAAAGAGAAAAGATGAGTTAGAAAAAGCTATAATTACAAAGATAGAGGAAAATAATTTGGATTTATTTTTCCTTGCAATTACTGATATAATAAATAGCAATTCTCAAGTAATAGCTTTAGGTAAAGAAGCTAAACTTGTTGAAAAATCATATAATGTAACACTTGAAGAAAATACAGCATTTTTACCAGGTGTAGTATCACGTAAAAAACAAATCATACCAGTATTAACTGAAAATGTATGATTATATATAGTATAGATAAATATATAAATTTATGTTGAGGAGGTATCTATATGGGAATTGCAGCACTAATATTAGGTATTGTATCTATAACAATTTCTCTTGTTCCATTCTGTGGAACTATAGCTTTTTTACCAGCTTTAGTTGGACTTATATTAGGTATAGTTGATCTAGTGGTAAAAAATAGACAAAATCAAAATAAAGGAACATCTATTGCAGGTGTGGTTTTGTCTTCACTTGCTATTGTTATAATGGTATTTTGGTTTTTTATTTTAGGTATGGCTATTAGTTCAGATGATGTACAAAAAGAATTTCAAAAATTTAACGATGAATTGCAGCAAGAAATTGAAAAGGAGCAAAATAATATAACAATTAATGATAAAATCTAATTTAAATAAAAAGAACTATATGTTTCTAAACATCACAATGTTTTGCCTTTCATTATATATAGTTCTTTTTCCTATTTTTGCAAAAGTATTAAATCATATTTCTCCAATACTCACAACATGTGTGTATAAAAATATAACAGGTAAGTTATGTCCTTTGTGTGGTGGAACAAGATTTATATCAGGAATTAAGGATAACATCTTTAATTTATCATATTTTGAATGTCCATTTGGGTATATGATGTTTTTTATCTTTTTTGAAATTATATATAGACTTTTTTTATTTATTTATCTAAGAACTACGAATAGAATAAAAGGAATAGTCATATTTGATATTGTAATTCATTCCTTGTGTTTTTTGTTATTTATAGTATATGAGATTATATATTTATTATTTGATTAATACATTATATTGTAGCCGTCATCGGAGTGTTGAGACCCCGGCCCGCTACCAGAAAGTCGGAAGGCTTCTTGTTTCTTCTTGCTGCGAAAATGCCGGTTGCCACCATAGTGAGAAAGTATATGGCGCATACCAGCACGATGATTTGATTACTGCTCATAAAATCCTCTCCTG
>USJA01000075.1 GCA_900554875.1 uncultured Clostridium sp.
TTTATATGTATAAAAGGAGGCACTATGTTTTTTTCAAAATTAAAAGAAAATTTAAAAAAGACAAAAGAAGCTATAGATGTCAAAATCAGCAATGTATTTGCTAATAATAAAGATATAGATGAAATTATGGATGATATAGAGGAGACTCTTATTTTATCTGATATAGGGGTAGAAACTAGTATAAAAATCTGTAATAATGTAAGAGATAATCTAAAAAAACAGGTAGATAAAAGTGAAGATGCAATAAAAAATTTATTAAAGCAAGAAATGAAAAATATTTTAGCTGTATCTAATAATACAAATATTTTGGATAATAATGAAAAGCAAGTAATAATGGTTGTTGGTGTAAATGGTGTAGGTAAAACTACTTCAATTGCCAAACTCTCTAATTTATTAAAAAAAGAAGGAAAAAAAGTATTACTTGTTGCAGCTGATACTTTTAGAGCTGGAGCTGTTGAACAATTAGACGTCTGGGCAAAAAGAATAGGAATTGATATATATATGGGTGAGGAAAATGCAGAACCAGCTTCAGTTATATATGATGCTACGAAGAAATTTAAAGATGGAAACTATGATATTTTAATTTGTGATACTGCTGGAAGGCTTCATAATAAGAAAAATTTAATGGATGAGCTTGAAAAAATGAATAGAGTATTAACTAAAAATCTACCTGATATAACTAAGAACGTTATAATGGTATTAGATGCAACAACTGGAGGAAATGGAGTAAGTCAAATTAAAAGTTTCTTTAAAAGTACAAATGTAAATGGTATTATTCTTACAAAATTAGATTCTACAGCAAAAGGCGGAGTTGTATTTAGTATTGTATCAGAACTTAATATTCCAATACTTTATGTTGGAACGGGAGAGACTGTTGATGATATAGAAAAATTTAACATTGAAGATTTTGTAGAAGCTATAATATAATTTGCATATAGTAAATTATAGGGAGTTGATATTAATAAATGAATAGATATGGTAAACTAGAAGAAATTGTTGGAAAAGATAAGATAAAGTATAATGAAAAAATGTCTAAATATACAACTATGAAGGTAGGAGGCCCATGTGATTGTATTGTATTTCCAGATGCAATTTCAAAAATAAAAGACGTTATAGATTTTTGTAAAAATGAAAATATAGCATTCTATGTAATTGGAAATGGAAGCAATCTGCTTGTAAAAGACGAAGGTATACATGGAGTAGTTATAAAACTTGGACATAGATTTAGTAAAATTGAACAAAACGGAGAATACATTTTAGCATATTCTGGTGCAACTATGCCAGCAATTTCGCAGCTTGCTAAAAAAAATAGTCTTAAAGGCTTAGAATTTGCATGTGGAATACCAGGAACTATAGGTGGAGGAGTAAAAATGAATGCTGGAGCCTATGGTTCGCAAATAAGTGATATTTTATATGAAGTAACATATATGGATGAAAAAGAAGAAATAAAAACTATAAAAAACAAAGATTGTTCATTTGGATATAGAAAAAGTATTTTTACCATAAATCCAAATTATGTTATTTTAAGTGCAAAATTTAAATTAAAAAAAGGAAATATCGATGAAATAGAAAATAAAATGAAAGAGAATTCACTTGCAAGAAGGGCAAAACAACCACTTGAATATCCTAACTTTGGAAGTGTATTTAAAAGACCAGAAGGATATTTTGTTGGAAAGCTTGTAGATGATGCTGGACTCAAAGGATATCAAATTGGAGGGGCACAAGTATCAACAAAACATACAGGCTTTATTGTAAATGTAGATAATGCAACATGTAAAGATGTTTTGGATTTGATTGAATATGTGCAAACTACAGTTTACAACAAATTTAATGTAAAATTAACACCAGAGGTAATTATAATCGGAGGAGATAAATAAATGAAAGAAATTTTAGAATGGTTTAAACCAGGAACAAGAGTAAAAAGATATATTGGACTTCAAATACTATCAATAGCAGTACTTATTTTTTGCGTTATATCTTTAACAAATATTTTAGATCTAAACAAAATGACTTTAATTGCATATATATTTTTGATAACTCTTTCAATATTTGGTATAATTTTTTCCTTTATACTTGCACAGAAGAATATTTTATACGTTTCTTTGAAAAATATTGGCAAGAAAAATAAAAGTATAAGAGTAAAAAAATTGTTATATTCTGATCCAAGGCTTAGAAAAGGTGCAAGAGTTGTAGTAATAGGTGGCGGAAGTGGCCTACCTATACTACTAAAAGGCCTAAAAGAATATACATCAAATATAACGGCTGTTGTAAATGTATCTGATGATGATGCATCTCTTACTACGGCAATGAATGATGTGGAAAAATTAACACCAGGAGATATACGTAAATGTCTAGCAGCCCTTTCTACTAATGAAACTGATATGGACAAGTTGCTTACATACAAAGAAGATTCATTGTCAGGTCAATCTGTTGGTAATACAGTTATTTCATCATTAATAAAAATAACTGGAAGCTTTCCAAAAGCAGTAGAAAAACTTTCTGAAATATTTGATATGCAGGGAAATATTTATCCAGTAACAACTAATGAGTTAGTTTTGTGTGCAGGACTTGAAAATGGAGAAGTGGTTGTTGGAAAAGAAAATATAATTGAAAGAGTAAGGGAAATGAAATCTCCAATAAAACAAATATTTTTAAAAGAAGGAAGTATTATCCCAATGCCTGAAGTAGTTGATGCAATAAAAGATGCAAACATAATTGTAATAGGACCAGGAGCATTGTATACATCTGTTGTTTCAAATTTTCTTATAGATGACGTATCAAAAGCTATAGTTAAGTCAAAAGCAAAAAAAGTATATATATCAAATATTATGAATCAACCAGGACAAACAGATGGATACACTTTAGCTAGATATATAAATGAAGTTGAAAGATATCTTGGAAAACATGTGCTTGATTATGCTATAGTAAACAATGGAGAAATAACGGAAGAAATGATTAAAGACTTTAACCAAGAAGAATCAACACCTGTAAAAATTGATTTAGAAAATATTCAAAATAGAGCGATTTCTGTTATCCGTGAAGATTTAGTACTTGCAACAAAATCTGGAATTATTCACGATACTAAAAGATTATCTGAGATTATAATACGTCTTGCTAAGTCAAGAAGAACAGGAGATTTAAACATTGTAAAAGTTAAGAAAAAGCACATGAAAAAAGAAAAAAAATTAAAGAAGAATATCGGAATATCTAAAACAAAAGGAGAGACTAATAATATTCACAAAAACATTAGAAATGAAAAGAAGAATAAAATCAAGGAAGAAAAGGTTGCTGCACATACAAAAGCTACAATGGAAAAAATAAAAAAAACAATGAAGAAAGGATAGACATTAATGTTTAAATACAAAAGAAAAATAAATGAAATAAGTGATTTGCATAGATCATCATTTGTAACGTCCGATAAGGTAAATACATGTATATGTCTAAATAGTGATTTCACTGTTAAAAAACCATTTAATGGATTATATATAAAAAATGGTAAAGTTATAATTTCAAATTTATATGAGGAGATTGAAACAAAAGAAAATAGATACAGTATCAATAATATTGTATCTAATTCAAAGACATATAGTAAAAATAGTGATGAGTATGTTTTAAGTGTCGATTTAGAAAAACTTTTAGTTGAATATGATATGGATGAGGTGCATTTTTCAAAGAGATTGTATCTAGAAGAAAAGTCTGGAATTTTGGCAGTAGAATATGATATTTTCAATAAGAGTAAATATGACATGACATTTAAAGTTTTTCCAGCGGTTACATATAGAGAACTTTTTAAAATGAAAAACTCAAGTATGCTTAAATTCAATCAGAGAGATGAAAAAAATGGAGTTGTTATAAATCTAAGCATATTAAATAATGATGATGTTATTTTGAAATCAGATAAATTTGAATGGAATAAAGATGTAAATTTTTTAAATAATATTGTATATAATGTAAGGCCTGATAATGTAAGCGTTAATGAATTTTCAGAGGATTTGCTTGTACCAGGCTATTTTGATATAAACATAAAAAGTCAACAAAATATAAAGACTGTAATATATATATTGTCAAAGGATAAGGACATATCCAAAATAAATACAGAATTACTATCAAAAAAGGATTACTTTTTAAAGGAAAATATTTCAAATAGTATTGAACATGAGTACGTTGAATTAAAGGAACTTTCTTATGGAATTGATAAATTAAAACTAGAAGAAATTATGATAAATACTATTCCGTATGATAAAAATTATTGCTTAAGTATTACTAGTGTAAATGTAGAAAATGTAAAAAGAACAATAGATATATTAACAGAGTGTACCAAATCGGTAGAAGGACAATTCTTGAGTTTCGGAAAGGTTAAAGAAGCAACAAGAAGGACACTTGAAATTAAAAAATATATAGAGGCTATTGAAAAAATAGAAGAATTAAATTATGAATTATCATACAACTTTTTACTATTAAAATTATGGTGGGTAGAAAGTATAAATAGAATAATTCAAAAGCAGGATTTATACAACGTATTTTTTAGTTTCGTAAAACATATTATTTATTCAATATTTAGTGATAAATTATTCGATAAGTATTTTAGAAATATAGAAGCTGTGGCACTTATGTATAATGCACTTAAGATATATGAAGATATGCTTAAGAAAAATGGTGAAGAAGAAAATGTTATATTTGTAAGAGAAGAATATTTTAGAAATAAAATTCAAAATGAATTTTGGAATGGAGAAAAAAGAATTTTAAAAAAGAATTTAGATGAAGATGATGTATATGCAAATGTTGAAATGCTATATACTATAAGTCTTTCATATCCTTGCATTATATCAGATATACAATTTAGACTTTTAGACACTGTGTTTAAGGAATTATATACGCCATATGGGTTAAGGAAGTATTCAAAAAATAGTAAGCGTAATGATGGTCTTATATATCCTAAATATATGGCACATTTTGTAAAAGCAAATTTAAGACAAAACGGCGTAACACGTGCTTCAAGAAAAATAGCTTTTAATTTAGTAAAGGATCTTTTTTTAGACATAAATAAATTCTTGAATTGCGGTGTAAGGAAAGTATATAGTGAAAAGGGATATCAAATAGATAACTTACCTTATGATCTGCTTACAAATGCTGAAACAATAAGATTATATGACATGCTTCTATAAGAAAGGATGAGTTGTTTTTATGGTTGTACTAGGAATTGATCCTGGGTATGGAAGAGTTGGATATGGAGTAATTGATTATACCAAAAATAAGTATAAAGCAATTGAATATGGATCTATAACAACAGAGGCAAATACTCCACTTCCAAAAAGACTTCATAAAATTGAATTAGAACTAAGAGGAATAATTTCAAGATATAAGATTGATGCAGTTTCAATAGAAGATTTATATTTTAATACCAATTCTAAGACGGCAATAAAAGTTGCAGAAGCAAGAGGGGTTATATTGAATACTGTCGAAAGTGAAAACATACCAATATATGAGTATACACCTCTTCAAGCAAAACTTGCAATTGTGGGATATGGAAGAGCTGAAAAATTACAAGTAAAAAATATGGTAAAAGAATTTCTTAAATTAGAAAAAATGCCAAAATTAGATGATACAACAGATGCACTTGCAATTGCAATATGCCACACAAATAGTTATAGAATTAATAGTTTTATTGAAAAATAACATAATTATTTTCCGTTAGAA
>USJA01000076.1 GCA_900554875.1 uncultured Clostridium sp.
TTCCGATCTAAAGACTTCAAAGACAATTTTATTGATTATAATATTAATTTTTATATTTTGCCATGAATTTCCTAAGACTCTCCCTAAACCATGTATATCTTTATTTATAATTCATAAATTACCTTTCCTATTATCCTTCTCTCCCTTTACTATGGCTTTAATGCTGTAATTGGTACAATATAAATACCTGTTTCTGGATCTCTTACTACTGCCGAACATTTTCCAACTATAATGCACATAAATGCAGGCTTTTTTATCATATTATCGTAAAAATTTAATAGACTTTTCTTTGCTTCTTCCACTTGATTATACCCTAATTTTATTTCTACTGCTGCATATTCTCCATCTGAAAACTCTAAAATCGAGTCTACTTCCAATCCAGTAACATTATCTCTAAAATGATATAAATGTCCATCTAAATAGTCCATATATATTCTTAAATCTCTTTCTACTAATGCTTCAAACATAAATCCAAAAGTTTTTAAATCTTTTAAAAGTTTTTCTGGTGTTACTCCCAAGCAAGCACATGATAATGACGGATCTGTAAGATGTCTTTTAGGAGATTTTCCAATTCTGTTAGGAGAACGATAATTTTCTCCATATGACTCCTGATTTTCAATTAAATGCAATCTATCTAATACATCTAAATAGTCAATTACCGTATCTCTACTAGATAAAAGTTCTGTTCCATTTTCATATTCTTCTATATCTTTTATTATTGTTTTGTTTCCTACAATTGATGCTTCATTTCTTGCTAGTGATTTTAACAACATTTTCATTTTACTTTTATCTCTTCTTTTTTCTGTTCCTACATTCATGTCTATATTTAAAATTGAATCTATATATGATTTTGGAATGAGACCAATCTTGTTTTCACTAACATTTATATTAGCTGGCCACCCTCCTCTTATTAAGAGTTTAGCTAATTGCAATATCTCTACACTGCCTGTATTAATTGTTTCCTGCGTATTATTAAGCATTTTTGTCAAAGAAGCTTCTCCTGATGAATCTCCTGATTCATATAAACTCATAGTATACATATTAAGCCTTCCAATTCTGCCTGCTCCTGAATGATGTACTTTTTCTTTCATTATTTTATCTGGTAATGTTGTAGAACCTGTTATAATAAAATTTCCCTTTTCTGTGGTTTTATCACATTCACGCCTAACTGCATCCCATATCGTTGGAACTAAATGCCATTCATCAATTAATTGTGGTTTCTTTTCTATATCCCTATTAAAAATTGATTTTACATCTAATTTTGCCATTTCTCTTACATCATCATCATCCATATATACTTCACTCTTAGAAAGTCTTAATGATGTCCATGTTTTACCACACCATTTTGGTCCTTCTATGCTTACAGCTCCAAACACTGATAAATAATCCTCTAACTTTTTTTCAATCAATCTTTTTTTATATTTTTTTTCATCAATTGCCATTTCAATCACCTCTTCATTAAATATAGCATTTTTCCAACAAATAGTCAATATACAATCGACACTTTTTAATAATTTTGTTCGACACTTTTTAAGAGTTTTAGTCGACACTTTTTAAAAAACATTGTGCAAATTTTTAGTAATCTGTTATGCTTTTTTCGTTTTTATCTAGTATTATATGTTTTTAGTTTATTCTTTAATTCTTGTTCTTTGTCTTCATTTGATTTAAACTTCTTTGCAATTCCTTCAAGTTTTTTTATCTGAATATTGTTTGCTAATTTCTTTTAAAACTACAAGCATATTTTCTTCATATAATTGATTCGAGCTGTTCACTTTTGTGAACAGCTCTGAACAGCATTGAACAGCTTAATTAAATAATATTTCCTAAAAAGTCCGGTTTTGTCCGGACAATTTTATGTTGAAAACCGGACTATCTTTTAAATTTATATTTACTTCCTTCTGTGTTTTCTATCATGTTATTATTTAATAGTATTGCTAATATTTCAGATACTCTGGAATTTTTTACATTGAAAAATTCTTTTACATCTTCTCAATAATGTACATAGATATATTAATTTGAATTGTTTTCTCTTACTTTGAAGAAGATTCATAATTTCCACCTTTTCTTCCATGATATTCCTCCTTTAAAACGTGAAACTTTTTTTAAAAATTTGTTTCACATTTCAAAAATATGTTTTATTAATTTTAACCGTTTTTTATATAAATAATATTTAAGGTTAAAAAATTTACACACTAAACAATATCCGTTATTCTAGCTAAAATTTTACTATTATTTTATTATCACTTATTCCTGCATTTAAACCATTTTCTTGTGTCCTACTACATATGCTTTTCATATTTATATTTGCAGCGACCTCATCATAATCTTTATATAATAAAACCTCTTTTGAATCTTTTATATAAATAGGCGTCATTTCAATACTAGAAAGCTTGGTATTTTCAAATTTTAAATCAAATAAATAATTCATCTTTGTAGTTTCATATTCTAAATCCGTCATAGCATAACCAGTTGTGTATATGATAGGTTTTCCGTTGTATATACTAATAGGTTGAATACCTATCGCATGTGTACCCATAACTAAATCTGCACCATTGTCAATAACATATCTTGCCATTTCTTCCATTTGTGTAGTTACACCAAAAAATGATTCTCCTTTTCCCCAATGTATATCAACTATAACAAAATCAGCCATTTTTTTAGCTTCTTGAATATTCTTTTTAATATTATCTTCATCATACACACTTATACCATTTTTTGTATAATTTTCTTTTGTACCGATAATTACAGAATTAGTTGAAACAATAGCAATTTTTTTACCATCTTTTTCAAAGTACATAGGCATATCTTTTTTTCCAGCAACATATATTGAATTTTCCTCTAAAAGATTCTCTGTATTTTTAATAATTTCACTTGGATAATCAGCTATATGATCAGTAGCAATAGACAATGCATCTATACCTAAGGCATTAAAAGCACTTAAAATATTTTTAGTCACTAAATAATTTGTTTTGGCATCTTCAATTTTATCTAGGTTTGTTATATTAGTAGAAAGATTAGCATAGGTAAAATCAGCTTTTTTGGTTAAATCATATATATCTTTAAAAGCCATCAAATAATTATAGTCTAAATTTGTTGTAACCTTACCACCCATCATTATCTCTCCAAGTACCATTAAGTCCATACTTGTATTTATATTTTCACTATAATTGTTATTATCCGATTTTTGATTATCTTGAATTTTTTCATCATGATTGCTTTCTACAATAAAATCACTTGAATTATCTTTTAATTCTTCTTTATCTTTAGCATATTTAATTGTAGATTTTTCTGCTTTTTTCTCAAGTAATTTCATACTGACTACACTTGATAAAGCCACAAATGATAGCACTATAATTACAACTATTAAAATGTTCTTTAATTTTAAATACTTCCAAGCATTAATTCTCCTTCTTTTGAATATAATTTTACGGGAACTTGTTTTCCCCATAAATTTTCATCCCCTTTTACTTTAACTTTTATATAATTTGGAGTATATCCATATAAATATCCATTATCATATGATTCAAGTAAAACATCCAAAGTCTTACCTAAATATTTATTCATATACTTACTTTTTAAGTCGTTTCCAATAGAAATTAACTCTTCACTTCTTTTTGATGAAACATTTCCATCTACTTGATTTTCCATTTTAGCAGCCCTTGTCCACTTTCTTTTTGAATATTTAAACACATGTAATTCATAAAACCCTATTCTTTTAACACCATCTATTGTGTTAGAAAATTCCTCATCTGTTTCTCCAGGGAAACCTACAATAATATCACAAGTAATGGCAGGGTTTGTAAAATATTTTTTTAACATAGAAACCCTATCAAATAAAAATTCTCGTGTATAATGTCTATTCATTCTTGATAAAACACCATTATCAATACTTTGAACTGAAATGTGAAAATGAGGGCATAGTTTATCAATTTTAGATAATTTTATAATATTATCATCAGTAAGTATTCTTGGTTCTAAAGAACCAAGTCTAACCCTATTTAATCCATCTATTTTGCTTATAGTTTCTACAACGTCAACTAAGCCGATATTTTCATCTAAATCCTTTCCATAGGATGCAATTTCAATTCCAACTAAAACAACTTCTCTTACCCCATTTTTTACTAGAGATGTTACTTCATCCTTAATATTATCTAAACTTCTACTCCTAACTCTCCCTCTTAAATATGGAATTATACAGTATGAGCAAAAATTATTACATCCATCTTCAATTTTTATACTTTCACGTATATTTATTCCTTTTTCCAACTTCTCTTTTTGAATATATTTTTTTACTTTAGCAATATCTCCTATCACATATTTAGCCTTATTATTTTCTATTTTGCTTTCACTAAATTTAATGTTATTTTCCCCTAAATATTTTTCTACATATTTTACAACTTCTTTTTTTTCTTCATTTCCAAGGACTAAATCAACATTTTTAATATCATTTTCTTCTTTTATTGATTCAGCATAACATCCAACTAAAACTACAATACCCCCCATATTTTTAGCTCTACTTAAATATTGTCTTGTCTTCCTTGTTGACATATTAGTTACCGAGCATGAATTAATAACATATATATTTGCCTTTTCTGTAAATTTAACAATCTCATAGCCTTTATCCATAAATTCTTTTATCATAATATCAGTTTCATATTGATTAACTTTACAACCTAATGTATAAAATGCAACTTTCATCTTTACTCCTTCTTTAAATGTATTTTTTTACGTTTACAACAATTTTACCACTTTTAGTATGTCTTAATACTTTTCCAATTTTAACTTTACCGCACCTTTTAAAAGATACTACTTCATTTTCTTTTACACTATATGCAGGAAAAAACATTTCCCTTGAATTTACATATAAATCTCCATTTTGTATTTTTTGCTTTACTTCATTTCTACTAAGTGTAAAAATATCAGAAAGTATCAAATCTACTCTAAGTGATGATACAGTTATATCCATATCTTTTAATTTTACTTTTATTTTCGTAACTTCATCTGAATATATATCTATACTCTTTAATTCTATTTCTGATCTTGCTACTTTTACCAAATTATCACATATGAATTTACTATTTTTCTTAAAGCAAAAAAAATAACATATATCATTACATACAAAGATATCTCCTATCATTTCATCTTTTAAACCCAATGAATAAATTGTTCCCATATAATCTTTATGCGTAAGTTTCCCTTTAGTCTTAGGGATTATTTTAATTACTTCAATGTAATCTGATATAACATAATCTATATTTTGATCCAACATATATTCTGGGAAAAAGAAAATAACAAATTTAGATGTATCTTCTAGTGGGCTATAAATATAATAACTAATATTTAACTTATTTAGTACACTTATAGCAATTTCCTTTTCATACATGTTCAAAAATGTTGTATATATTAAATGATTACTTGTTTCAAATTTATTTGCCTTTTCTATAATCATTGAAACAAACATTTTATCTTGCTTTTTTTCATAAAAACTTAGTATTTTACTTTTTATTTGTTTATCAATCATGCATATATTATATCATGTATGACATATTCTTACAAGAAATTTTTTATTTATCAATATTTTTTGTTAGCGTAAAATAATCTTAGGTTTTACGAAATAAAAAAATAAACACAAAAAGAA
>USJA01000077.1 GCA_900554875.1 uncultured Clostridium sp.
TAATTTAAATATATTAGAATGTAAATCAGGGAGTTCAAGGAAAACAAGGACCTCAAGGAGAACGTATTAATTTAAATATATTAGAATGTAAATATGGAATTAAGATTATGTGCTGGAGCTACAACAATTCGTATTAATTTAAATATATTAGAATGTAAATCAAGGAGATAAAGCTGATTTTAATGCAGATGATGTTAGTATTAATTTAAATATATTAGAATGTAAATCCATCAGCTCCAGCTGTTGTTCTACCTAACTTGTCAGTATTAATTTAAATATATTAGAATGTAAATCAAAGCTAGTTTTTTAAAGAAACTAGAAAAACTTATGTATTAATTTAAATATATTAGAATTATTGATGAGTATTAAAAATAATATTTATTTAACGATTTTAAGGAGGTAAAAAATGAAAATATCAGGTATGATGATATATTATTATTTTGTTTGCAAAAGAAAACTTTGGTATTATATAAATCAAATAAATATGGAACAAAATAGTGAATTGGTTACAATAGGAAAAATTTTAGATGAAAATAGCTATAAAAGAGAAAAGAAAGGAATATTAATAGATGAAACAATAAATGTTGACTTTATTAAAAATGGTGCTGTACTTCATGAAGTAAAAAAGACAAGATCGATTGAACAGGCTGGATTATGGCAACTTAAATATTATATGTATTATCTTGAAAATAAAGGAATACAAAACATCAGTGCTATAATTGATTATCCCTTAATTAAAGAAACTAAAAATGTATTTTTAGAAGATGATGATAGAAAAACTTTGAAAAAGGTTATAAATGATATTGAAAAAATATCAAAATATGATAGACCTCCAGAAATATTAGATAACTCAATATGTAAAAAATGTTCATATTTTGATTTATGTTATGTTTAGGAGGTATTTATGAAACAGTCATATTATTTATTTAAAAGTGGTAGACTACAGAGAAAGGATAATACTTTGGAGATAGTATATAAAGATAACAGTAAAAGATCAATACCTATTGAAAGAGTGAGAGATATATACATTATGTCTGAATTTGATTTTAATACGAGTTTACTTAATTTTATTTCAACATCGGGAATAAACTTACATTTTTTTAATTATTATGGCTTTTATACTGGGACATATTATTCCAAGGATTCATTAGTATCAGGAAAATTATTAGTAAAACAAGTTGAGTCATATTTAAATAATAATAAAAGAGTTAAAATAGCTAGAGCAATTATTGATGCGGCATCATACAACATATATAGAAATTTAACATATTATAATAATAGAGGAAGATCATTAGAATCATATATGGAAAAAATAGATGATTTAAGAAGTAAATTAAAATTTTGTACTACTGTTGAAGAAATTATGGGAGTAGAAGGAAACATTAGGAAGATATACTATGAAACTTGGAACTATATAATTAATCAAAATATATCATTTGATAAAAGAGTAAAAAATCCACCTGATAATAGTATAAATTCTGTAATATCGTATTTAAATACATTATGTTATACAAAGGTATTAAGCCAAATATATATGACCCAAATTAATCCTACTATTAGTTATTTACATGAACCATCGGAAAAGAGATTTTCTCTATGTTTAGATATTTCTGAAATATTTAAACCAATAATTGTGGACAGGCTAATCTTTTCGATGTTTAATAAAAACCAGATAAAAAGCGATGATTTTGAAAAAGGACTTAATTATGTATATATAAAAGATAAAGCAAGAATGGAAATTACCAAACAATTTGATTTAAAGTTGCAACAAACAATAAAACATAAAAAACTTGGACGAGATGTTACATATGAATATTTAATTAGGCTTGAGATTTATAAACTTATAAAATATTTAACAGAGAATATTGAATATGATGGATTTAAAATGTGGTGGTGATTTATGTGTATGTTATATTAGTATATGATATAAATTTAGAGGATAAAGAGGGGAGTAGAGTATTAAGTAAGGTATACAAAATATGTAAAAAATATTTAAATCATATTCAAAATTCAGTATTTGAGGGGGAACTTTTAGAATCTCAAATTATTAATCTAAAATCTGAACTTGATAAATATATTAGGAGTACAAAGGATAGTGTTATTTTATTTAAAAGTAGAAATAAAAGATGGCTTGACAAAGAATTTATAGGAATGATTGAAGAAGATAAAACTTCAAACTTTATTTAAGAATATAGAAATAATTTATATAACAAAACATACTTGTAACATAAATGAAACATAAAAGAAACCAAAATGTAGTTGAAAAAAATACTATAATAGTATAAACTATTACTATAGTTTTTATGGAAAAATAAAAGACAAAAGAGGTGGTATATAATGAAAGAATTTTGGAAAAATGAGTGGCAACTTTTTTTAGATGATATGCAGACACTTGGAGAATTCTTTTTACAACCAGTTACATTTAGTCCTAAGCCTTTGCAATTACAAGCTTCAGTTGAAGAAAGAGAAAAAGAAACTGAGGTACAAAATGTTGGAATATGGGATAGTTTTAAACAGGGTTGTTCTAATGCAAAAGATTTCTTATTTCAACCAGTAAAATTTAAATTTTAAAAGTTAAAATTGCGATTTTTATATCGCAATTTTTATGTGCATTATTTTATTTTATGGTTAACTTCAATGTGATACAACTATCACAAAGAATTAAAAACGCATCAAATAACTTTAAAAATGAAATGAAAATGTAATATAAATAAAACATTGTTGTTATTGCTTTTTTTTGACAAATTATATATAATAATGGTACATGTGATAATATAGTATAGTTATTAACAAATGAGGTGTTTTATATGAAAGAATTTTGGAAAAATGAATGGAAACTTTTTTTAGAAGATTTAAGTTCAGTTAAAAATATGTTTGCTAAGGTTTTTGGACGTAAAAAAGATTATTTAATGCTTGATAGTGCAAGTGATATACAAGAAAATTCTAATGAAGAAGTTCAAAGTGAGAATATTGTACCAGAAGTACAGTATGAACCAGATGCAATAGATCATAAAGTAACAGCATACTTTGGTGAAAATTTAGATGAATTAAGACAAAATATAAGTGGAGAAAAAACTCAACATGAAGTTTTAAGGGAGTATGCTCAATTTTTTAAGCCATACACAGAATCTCAAGAAATGTGTAATAGTGCATTTAGAAAATATTATGATAGACATGCTTTAAAAATAGCTACAGAAGAATTACCAGTAGCTCAAGCAAGAATAATTCAAAATAATGTTGACTTATTTATAAAAGGTCAAGAAGTATTTGGAGAAAATGGACAATTTATCGATTCTAGAGTAGATTCTATATTTGATAAAGTTGGCGTAAATGAAATTGAAAAGGCAGTAGATATTTTACATGATAATGCTGAACAAGGTGGAGTTAATACTCAAGGTGAAAGACTTATGGCTGAAGTTATGACATATATGGTTGACAATGGAATCAAGGTAGAAAAAAATAAAAGTATAATGGAACCAGTTAAACTTGTTCTAGAAGAAAAATTAAATGACGTTCATACTGATTTAAGGAACCATGATGATTGGAATGACGAATATCAAGCATTACTTTCACAAGAAAGAAAGTATTTATATGCTTTAAACAGAATTGAACAATATGAAACAGAACAAAGAATTTCTGAATTTGAACAAAAAATAAATGATGATGAAAATCAAGTTGTAACAGATGTAATTGATACAACAAATACTACTGAACAAGCCGTTTAAGTTTATAACTAAATAGAATAACATATTTATAACCTCTGCAAAATTGGTTGCAGAGGTTATTTGGGTCACAAATATTGAATAAAATGTTGAAAAACAAAATTTTATATGATATAATAGCAAATACATGCAGACTTTTGGCATGTATAAAGGAGAGATTAATTATGAAATGTATTTTATTATGTGCAGGATATGCAACAAGGTTATTCCCTTTAACAGAGAATTTCCCAAAAGCTTTATTAAAAGTTGGAGGTAAAGCAATCATTGATTATACTTTAGAAAAAGTAAATAAAATTGATGATATTGATGAAATTTATTTAGTAACTAATGCTAAATACACAAAACATTTTGAAGATTGGGCAGCAGAAAAGAATAATGTAAAACCAATTAAAGTATTTAACGATGGTACATTATCAAATGATGATAGATTAGGTGCTATAGGTGATATAGAATTTGTAATCGAAAATGCTAAAGTTGATGATGATATATTAGTTCTAGCAACAGATAATCTATTTGAATTTGAACTTACAGATTTTTATAACTGCTATAAAGAGAAAAAAGCACCATGTGTATGTGTTAGAAAAGAAAATTATGAATTGTTAAAAAGATTAGGTGTAGCTGAACTTGACAGTGATATGAGAATGGTTGGATTTGAAGAAAAACCAGCTGAACCAAAAGGAAAATATGCAGTATATGCTGAATATATATATCCAAGAGAAATTGTTCCTCAAATAAAAACATATTTAGAAGAAGGAAATTCTTGCGATGCACCAGGAAACTTAGTAGCATACTTATATAAAAAGATGCCACTTTATGCTTATGAATTTTCAGGAGAATGTTTTGACATTGGAACACATGAAGCATTAGCAGAAGTAAACAAATTATACAGTAAATAAAAAAATAAGAGGTTGACTTTTAAAAAAGTGTGGGTAGATATAAATGAGTATTAGTAAGATTTCACGTAGTTTAGTAGTAATATTATTTCTTGCATTAATAATATTTATGGGATATCAAGATGTAATGTTATTACTAAGTAATAGTAGTAGCAATCCTACTTTAAACGTTTTGAAAGTCATATATATAATTGTAACTGTTTTATTAGTTGCATTATATGTTTATATAAAAGATAAATTATATAGGAAAAAAGTAAAAAGAAGTATGTCACTTATATATAGGTATGTGTATATAACTTTTATAGTTGTTGTAATGAGTATAATATCAATATATAGATATTTGTATTTAACAGATAACACAATTTTATTTATTTATGTACTTTTAAAATTATTTATTGGTTTTGTACTTAAAAAAATAATCTTTAACGTTTCAAAAAGTGACATACTCTCTGTACTTGGATTATTTGGATTTGCAATGTTACCTTGTTTTTGTTCAGATATGAGTAGAATATTTACAAATCTTGTAAATACATTGATAGTTTTTTCTACTATACTTTTGATGCAAAAGTTAATTGATGAATTAAAACAATTAGGGATAAAAAGCAAAAAATATTTAATTATTTCAAGTATTCTTGGTATTTTTGTTGGAATATCTATTACAATTGGAATAAGTGCATACTTATGGATTGTTATGGCTTTAATGTCACTTATTCTCACAGTAAATCTAGATAAAACTCACTTAGGATTTCCAAAGAAAATTATTTCTATTGTAAATTCTAAAACTAAGGATACCCTTTATAAAGTTGAAAGAATAAATATAAGTAAGCTTATTGTTTCGATAATAATTATTGCATTGATAGCTTCTTTAATTACATTTATAGGTATTATAGTTATAAATAATACGGGTATAGATAAAATTGGAGTCTTTAATTTATCTACAGGAATTAAGTATTTAAATGTAGAAAGTTTTGCTTCAAATTTTGCAAAC
>USJA01000078.1 GCA_900554875.1 uncultured Clostridium sp.
TTATTAATAAAAAAATATATTTTTTTCTAAAAATACTAGGTTACTTCTGTAACCTAGTATTAACTATAATTTATCACTTAAGTGTGTAATATTTCCTGCACCAATTGTAAGTATAATATCTCCAGGTTTCATATTTTCTTTTAGGTATTTTCTTATTTCATCAAATGTTGGCAAATATATTGCATTTACTTTATTACTAATTAATTTTTCCACTAAATCTTTTGATGATATAGTTCCATCATCTTTTTCTCTTGCAGCATATATATCAGCAATTATTGCTATATCAGCATCAGAAAATGCAGTAGCAAAATCATTCAATAACTCCTTTGTTCTTGAAAATGTATGTGGCTGAAAAACTGCTATAATTCTTTTATGCTCTTTCTGTTTAGCGGCAGCAAGTGTAGATTTTATTTCAGTTGGATGATGTGCATAATCATCATAAACAAGTATATTATTTTCAATTTCCTTCTTAAATTCAAACCTTCTTTTTGCACCTGAAAATTCATTTAGACTTTTTTGCATTTTCTTAAATGAAATGCCATGTGCAAATGAAGTAGTAATTGCGGCAAGTGCATCATAAACATTATGAATTCCTGGAACAGTTAAATAAAATTTATATGTACTATTTGTTTTAGCATTTGATACCTCAAAAGAATAGAAACCTTTAATGTTACAAGAAATATTTTTGGCATATATAGTAGCTGTTGGATCACCAATTGAAAATGTGTATATCTTAACTTGTTTTTCAGCAAGTTCATCACTAAGTTCATTTACTACATCCATACAATTCATATCATCCTTGTTTATTACTAATATACCATTTTTAGGCAACATTAAAATGAATTTTTTAAATGATTCCTTTATTTCTTCTATTCCTGAAAAATAATCAAGATGATCTTCATCAATATTCAAAACAGTAGCTGTTTGATGTGGAAAGTTAAGAAAACTATCTACATATTCGCAAGACTCTAATATGAAATAATTAGAATCCCCTATTCTATAATTTAAATTTCCAAGCTTTTTAAATTTTCCCCCTACTTGAACATTTGGGTCAAGACCTGCATCCATAAATATAGAAGATACCATAGAAGTTGTTGTTGTTTTTCCATGTGTACCGCATATACATATAGGTGTTTTATAACTATTAAGGAGCATTCCTAGAAATTTTGCTCTTTCATATATTGGTTTATTTAGAGCCTTTGCACGAACAAATTCAGGATCATGCTGATTTATTGCTGAAGTATATACAACTATATCTGCATCTTTTACAAGTTCAGCGTTTGAACCAATAAATACGGGTATACCATTTTTTATTAATATATCAATCATATCCCCCTCATTTTTATCAGAACCAGTAACTTCATATCCTGCCTTTTGTAATATAATAGCAATGCCGCTCATACTTACGCCACCAATTCCAATCATATGAATTTTTTTTATATTTTCTAAGCCTTTAAATTTCTTTATCATTTTTCTCACACCTTCATTTAAATAACCACTATATTATACTCTAAAAAATCATATTAGTCAATTTTTAATTCTAATTTTGTCTAAACGTGTCAAATACACATATACATTATTGAAGCATAAATTAATTTGTTATATAATGTTTTTATTCGGAGGATAGTATAAATGATTGTTGAAAAATTTGGAATTTTGTTTATTTCCATTATTTTAATAATATTGTTATGTCTTAAATATATAAAAAGATATAATCCCATTAACCTATTTATTATTCCCATTACTTCTTTTATAGATGTAATATATGCATATATTAGCATATATAATATATATGTATATTGGTATATAACACTTACAATTTATATTTTCACTATTATTATTCCACTTTTTTTCGTTATATTACAATATAATAACATTATACTAAAAAAACAAATTATATATTACATTATGAAATATCTATTTAATTCTAAAGAATATGATAAAGTAATAAAATATATAACAAAATTGGTAAACATTTATGGAAGAACAAATGAATATATGTATATATTAGGTCAATGTTACAAAAATAAAAATGATTATATAAATGCAAGGGATTCTTTTGCATTCGCTATAGAATTAAATCCAAATGATTACTTATCCTGTTATGAATTTGGATTAATCCTTGATGAAACTAACAAAAAAGAAGTTGCATGTGCAATGTTTAATAAGGCAATAAAGCTTTGTCCAAATTTTTATGAAGCTTATGAGGCACTAGGTATATCTTTGACTAGTCAGGGTGAATTTGAAAAGGCTATCCATATTTATAGGAAGACTTTAAAAAAATTCAATAAATCTTATGAGTTATACTACAATATCGGTATGCTTGAATCAGAAATGGAAGATTATGAAAAAGCTATAGATGATTTTAAAAAATGTGTTGAATTAAAGCCAAATTTATTTATGGCTTACCATAATATTGGTAAACTTTGTTTAGCTTTAAACAGATATGATGAGGCTATTAATGCATATAAAAAAATTACAAATTCTACCATATATGGAGCAAAAGCATACTTTAGACTTGCAACAATCTTTGCAAGAAAAAAAGAATATGAAAAATCTATGGCAAATTTAGAATATGCTATTGAGCTTGATAGTTCATTTATTGATGAAATTAATTCAGAGTATTGCTTTAATAATATGAAAGATGAAATTAATGAATTTCTGACAAGGAGAAGCCTAATACTTGAAAGAAAAAAAGTAAGACGCAACTTATTTATTAAAAAGTTTACACTTTCCAAAAAAGCTGAAGAAATGAATATTAAAATTAGTTAACCCTCTTTTTTGAGGGATTTTTTTTAAAAACATTGCAAAGTATTATTTTTTATGATATACTAATTGCTGTATAAAGAATGCCGAAATGGTGGAATTGGCAGACGCGCCAGACTCAAAATCTGGTGGTAGCAATACCGTGTGGGTTCAAGTCCCACTTTCGGCACCAACGACATATCTATTTGAACTTTTAGTACATCCAGATATGAAACCAATCAGAGAAATCTGGTTGATTTTTTATTTGTAAAAAAAAGAGAACATTAGTAATATCTAGGGAAGTTATACTATGGCTAAATGGATTAAATTATTCGATAATCAATATTTAGGATTTTGGATATTAGGAATAGTATTATTTGCAATGCAAGAAATTCCATATATGATTATGCCATTTTTAAAACTAAAAAGTAATCCTATTATGAATATGACGGAAACATCTGTAGCATTAGATATTTTAGAAAAGATACTAGGTTCTCTTTGCATAATATTAATGATATTTATTGTAAATAAGGAAACAAGCTTTTTTGATATAGGTACAGGAATACAAAAAATAGCATTTATATCTATAATTGCAGTTTTATTACTTAATTTTTTTGGATGGATACTATATTTTAAAGGATATCAATCTATTCCTATAATGATGTTTTTTATAGTTTTCTTGCCACCACTTTATTATATATTTATTGGGGTATGGAGAAAAAATTGGGACTAGTATGTACGGGAGTTGCATTCCTTTTAGTACATTCCACACATGTATATAAAAATTTAATTAGTAAATAAATTTTAGTAAAAAATTACAATTTATATATTAAAGCATAAAAAGTAACTTTAAAAAAATCCAAGGAAAAAATGAGTGAAAATTTTCACTCATTTTTTTAGAACAATTTGCCCCACAGAATTTCGAAAAAAATTAGATTTACAAACAATTTTGATACAATCATTTTATATTTGTTTTAATCATTATGAGAAACAAAAAAGTTCTAAATAACTATCTTGTGACACTAACAAAACAACAAGGTATAAAACTATGAATTATATCATAGCTTTATACCTTGTTATAATTAAACATTAAACCTAAATACTATAACATCACCATCTTTTACAATGTACTCTTTTCCTTCAAGTCTAACTAGGCCTTTTTCTTTTAAAGCATTCATTGAACCATATTCTTTTAAATCATCAAAGGATACTACTTCTGCTTTTATAAATCCTCTTTCAAAATCTGTATGAATTTTTCCTGCAGCCCCAGGTGCTTTAGTTCCATTTCTTATAGTCCAAGCTCTTGTTTCATCCTTTCCACAAGTTAAAAAAGATATTAATCCAAGTAAACTATAGCTTGCTTTTATAAGTTTATCTAATCCTGACTCATCAATCTCATAATCCTTCATAAGTTCAAGTCTATCTTCTTCATCTAAAGTAGATAAATCTTCCTCAAGTTTTGCACATAAAGTCACAACTTTAGCATTTTCAGATTTAGCATATTCCTTTACCCTTTGAACATACTTATCTTCTTCCATTGTAGAGATTTGATTTTCAGATACATTAGCAACATATATTACAGGTTTTATAGTAAGTAAATATATATCTTTTAAAACTTCTCTTTCATCTTCTGTCATTTCCATAGTTCTAACCGGCTTTCCATTTTCTAAATGTTCTTTTACTCTATGTAAAAATTCATTATCAATTTTTGCCTTTTTATCACCGCTTTTTAATAATTTAGAAACTCTATCAATTTTTTTATTTACAGATTCTATATCTGCAAAAATAAGCTCTAGATTAATTGTTTCTATATCAGATATTGGATCAACATTTCCACTTACATGAACAATTTTATCATCATCGAAACATCTCACGACTTCAGCTATTGCGTCAGTTTCTCTAATATGAGATAAAAATTTATTTCCAAGTCCTTCGCCTTTTGATGCACCTTTTACAAGTCCTGCAATATCCACAAATTCTATAGTAGCATAAGTAGTTTTTGATGAATCATACATTTTAGATAAAAAATCTACTCTTGTATCTGGTACAGTAACCATTCCAACATTAGGCTCAATTGTACAGAAAGGATAATTAGCACATTCTGCTCCTGCTTTTGTTATAGCATTAAAAAGTGTACTCTTTCCTACATTTGGTAAACCTACTATCCCTATTTTCAAATTAAACACTTCCTTTTTTACCATAACATTATACCAAACTACGTATGTATAAGTCAAGAAAAAAATATATTAACCAAAATTGTTAGACAAGCATAATATATAATAGGTGATTTAATGTTAGATATTTCCAAAAGATTTATTGATATTAGTGAAACTACCAGACCGGGAGATAAAATTGATAAAATATTTAAAACAATACTTTACCATGCCCCTCTTAAAAATGAGGGAGCAATAAAAAACAGAAACTATATAAATAATTTAAAGAATCAAGATGATATATTTTGTTCATACCACTACGTAATTGACCTTAATGGTAAAATAATCAACATTATACCCGAAGATGAAATTTCATTACATACTAATATATTAGATATTGATATGCACAGCATAAGTATTTGCTTATGTTATAATGATTCTAATAAACTTTCAACAGCTAGTATTACTTCATTAAGAGAACTTTCACTTTATTTAACAAAAAAATACTCACTTGATCCATCATTCGATTTAATAAGATGTTATGATATCATTAACAAAAGATCCCCTATATTTTTTGTTGATACTCCATATTATTTCATGGACTTTAAAGATAGTTTAAAAAATATATAAATAAAAATCCCCCAGCTTAGCTGGGGGTATTTTAATATGCACCTATAAGGC
>USJA01000079.1 GCA_900554875.1 uncultured Clostridium sp.
TTATAATATATACATAAAGTTACAAAATTAGAAAGATTAGATTGTATGTTATTATATTCAGTTGTGTTAGAAACATCAAATGTATTATTTTCGTTTGCCTTAACACCCTTTGTGTCCACCTTTACTTTTTCTCCTATTTTTATATCTGTATAGTTATTGTCCACAACATAGTCATCTAAAAAAACACTGAATGTTCTATTATTTTTATCCAATTTTAGAACAATATTAAAATCTTTTATATCATCTGAATTTTTATATAATTTTTTTGCACTTACATAATATAACGATATGTTCCTTTTTTGTTTTATCTTGTATACTGACTCGATACTTAACGTATCTGAGTCAGTATTAAATACTTTTTCTTTTATATTATTGTCATTTACATTATATTTCTTTTTGTAGTCTTTATCTAATAATTCAACTACAGCACTTGGAGATTTATCAATATATTCTTTACAGTATAAATAAAATTTATTTGTGCATATTTTTACATCGTTTGCTTCGTTTAAGTCTGTTATATTACATACCCTATTTTCGTATTTTGCACCTTTAAAAAAATATATACAAAAAATTACCATAATTAATACAACAACTAAAGATATTACTACTACCAATTTATTTTTTTTCATTTTGTCTCCTTAAAATACTTAACAGCTAAAAACTAATTATATGAACCTGTTTGGAATAATTTCCATTCTCTTTCTCTTCTTGTTTGTACATCTGTTGTATATCTCATAAAGTTTACATATAACGGATGATTATAGTTTGGAGTACTGCTTTCATCGCCTTTCTTCCAATACCTTGTATAAGCAGAATTGAATGTTACACCTGGTGCATATCCCCAATTGTTACCATCATACCATCCGGATGGTCCCATCTGGTATGATCTTGAAACTAATGCATCAATTTGATATGATTTTAAATTCAAACCTGACGTTTTTGAAGCTATCTCATTTCTTCTTTCTGATATAACCTGTTTTGACAGATTATCAACAAATGCTTTTGGAACTTTACTACCTACACTTGTTGGGTAACCAGCGGCCTCAAACTGTGCTGCATAACCACCTGCATCAAGATCTATACCATGTCCTACACATCTGGTTCTATGGTTATATGAATCTATCTGTATAACATAATATTGATCATTATCTACAAGCCATCCTATACTTCTTAAATAGTCATCATTTCCTTCTTGTTCCCATACAAAACTTACAGTTGCATCACTTGATCCTCCACCAATTGGTGAACAATCATCATTAAAGAATTGCAATGGATCAATTTTTTGTGAATCGGCAAAAGTACTACCTCCTGTCCTTACTTCAAAGTGCAAGTGATTTCCAGTCGAATTTCCAGTGGTTCCCATAACTCCTATCTGTTGACCTGAGTTTACACTGTCCCCCTCAGATACACGTATACTTCCCGGAGCCATATGTCCATACAAAGTATAATATCCATTTAAATGATCAATTATTACGTAATTACCATATCCATTATTATCATCTCCTGCATGAATAACTTTTCCTGAAGCCGCCGCAACAATTTTAGCAGATGTATTTACTGAATGTGAAATGTCTATAGCACCATGATTTCCATTATGTACGCTATCATTTCCAGCAAATGTTGCAGTTAATTGATCATTAATCTTTAATCCTGCCTCTACATATTCTGGTACTGGCCAAATAAACATACCACTTCCTAAATTTTGATTATTAGAATTATCTTCACCATATATATTATCAAAACCAAGAGTTTTTCCATATGCAAATGGTAGTGTGCCTCCATGTTTTTGATTTACTTTTGTAAATAATTTCTTTAAATTCCAATATGAAAATGTTAATTTAGATCTACTATATCCAACATAATCTAAATATTGTGCTCCACTTCTTATATACCTTTGATATATATCTGGGTTTGAGTTCATAAAATCTATTAAATTTAATCCATCATTCTTCATTATATCAGTATAATATTTACCTGATTTTGTATGACATGTTATACCACTAGAAGATGAAGATGAACCAGAACCAGAACCAGAGCCTGAATCTTTTAATCTGATTATGTACTTAATCTTTGGAATGGAATAATTAAAACTGTCTCTTATGCTTACATCACCTGGTGAATTCATTTCTGCAAATTCATTTCCACCTAAATATACAAATGCATGCTGGTATGTACATGGACTCTCAGTGGCAACAATATCACCTGGCTGAATTAAAGATGTTATGTCTTTATCTGTATTTTTGTTACTTGCAATTTCACCAAGTTCAGATGTAACTGTTACAGATGATTCACGATAATATATTAATTCAAAGTTATTAGTATCATTTAACATTGCTTTCCCCAAATAATCAACCTGATCTTCACTTTGTGCAAATAAAGTCTTATGTGATGCACGATATATTGCTTCAGAGCAAAAACTTGCACATACATAAGCATAAGAATTAAATCCATTCCATGATCTCGGAGAATAATAGGTTACTCTACCCCCACCTATTTCATTTACAATCTCTCTTGCTGCATCAGCAACACTTCCATATCTTGTAGTTGATGAACTACTGCTTGAATTATTTGAATTATTTGAATTATTTGAATTATTTGAGTTATTTGAGTTATTTGAATTACTATCTGAAAAGGATCCACCATCAGGATCAATTAGCATAAATCCATGATCAGAATCTGCATCATCGTACATTGCTGAAAGCAATGTATCCATATCAACTTCATTCCTATAACCTCCGGCTGAATTTGCAATAATTATTTTATTGTCTTGGTATCCAGCAAGAACTATATAATGACCAGAGCTTGTACTTGAACCTAAATCATGTCCTGCATCTCCTTTTACTTGAACTATTACTGGTTTATTTTGCCTTAAATGTCTATCTATTGCTTCTCTTGTAATTTGTTTCTTCCTGTCTAATGATATATTTTCATTTAAAGTTCCTCCCTCTCCCCACGTAGTAACTGAAGTACTAAATCCATAATTATTTAAAATATCTGCGTATTGTTTTGTATAAAGAGCACTATTCCAACCTATTTCATTTCCAAGAGTTTCCGGATCATAATTTCTATTTTTATAAGCATCTATGACAACTGTAATTGCACATAATCCACATCCAGACGAAGAAATATTTCCACTCATAATATTCTGATTATATACTGGGAAAGTATGTCCATTTAATTCAAAACTTGTTGTTGGGGCAGTTGATACTGAACCCGAACCAGAGTTTGAATTTGATGAATATGCATTTTGACCACATAGCTCTGTAGCACTGACTTTTTCTTTTCTATCAGATGACTCGTTATATGCAACCAAATCATCTATAGTGTAAGCCGATGTTTCTGAACTTTGTTGACTCAATGTATCCTGCCATATTCTTGTTACATTATGTATCTTCTCATCAGTATAGTCTATATAATCACCAAGTTTTATTCTATATACAATGTCATATTGTGTAGTTCCACCAATGCTTGTATCAAAATTCATTTCTCTTCTTTCTACTATACTCATTTGAGCAATTGAACCAATTCGTAAACTTAAAGTGCCATATTGGGGATCACACACTAAGTTACTTATTGCGTTATTCTTTTGATTTTCCTCATGTTCTGTTGGCATGCTAAAGTTTGAAGTTGTTTCACTTGAACTATTAGGATTTTTTCTATTTCGTGCATCAGAATCACTATATATTCTATAGTTAAACTCATTAATTATTTTTGCATCAAATACCTCTGCACTTTTTATATATACTTGAGAAGAGAATTCATTTTTTGTACTTACACGTTCTTCCCTCATTGGGTCTTTTTTTGCATTTGGATCATCATTTTGATGTGATGTATCCTTATTTTCAACATTTGAAATTTCGGTTGAAGAAGTTACGCGACTCGTATCTAAAGTATACTCAGATCTATCATACTCATATTCCGAAGTTGAACTATTATACTTGTATCTCCTATTTTCTTTAACAATTACATTATCTAAATAATCATTACAAGTATTCTTTTTGTATGTTTTATACTTTGTAACTTCTGTATATTTTTTTAATTCATACCAGTTTGAAGTTATATTATGATATGCTTCTTTTATAATGTTATATGAAAAAGCTGGGGCCCTATTACTATCATATTCCTTACCATTAATAATTGAAGCATTACTCATTCCAAGTGGAATATACCAAGTTTGTAAATATGGTAATGTTAAATCGATAAACTTGTCCATATCAATTGGATGCTCCGCATCTGTTCCATCAGAATTCTTTGAAGTATCAGGATATTTTAATCCCAAATCTTTATTTTCCTTAAAACTAGATACATCTTTTCCAAGATTATCACTATGAGTATATTTTTTCCATTTAACTTTATTAAAATTATATTTTTCTGCCATAAGAATATGCTTATATACTTCTACTTTATCATCAACATTTACAATTCTACTATTTTGGTCTGAAACATTATTTGTTCCAATTTTATATTTCATTAAATTTTGTGTCTCAGCGCCACCTTTTCCACTAGCTATAAAACTATCATACATTGAATTTATATCTGAAAGTTTGAATCTTATAAGGCTAGATTTTGTATCAAATGTATCTTTAGCATCGCCATCAAGACCAGCTGTATTCTCTATATATTCATCAACACAACTACTTACAGCATCACTTCCCTCGGACATCAATCCTAATAGAAATAAAGAACATATAACAGCTGCTATAACAATTATTACTATTACTACTATTTTCACTTGAATTGGCATTAAATTCCATAATGCCTTCAGTCCTCTTCCAATAGCATTTTTAACACCTTTTATACCTTTTCTAGTTGCATTTTTTGCACCTTGTGATGCAGCTTGTCCAAGAGTGGCACCACCACCTGGCATTACATCAGAACTAGTAGAAGGAGTCTCAGAAATATTGGAATTTTGCTTTTCCTCATCATTATTCATATATATTCCTCCTATTTTTTTACTTCAAATTCAATTGAAGTTATTTTATTATCTTTTTTTACATTATTAAATCTCATTTTTATTATTTTACTTTGATCTGGTCCCTTTACAGGAAAGAAAAAACTTTTCCTCAAGCATCCATTTGGTGTTAAAACATCATCATCAGATGATATTATAGCTCCTCCAAGATTTGAATACCTTCCATCACTTAAAATAACATATACATCTGTAATATTACTAAAATTATATTCAAATGTATCCTGCCCCTTATTATTTATAGTAACTCCATATGTAATACCATTTTGAGTTATACTTTCTATATTTACAGAATACTCAACATTATCTATTATATTATTTTTCTTCTCTTCTGTGCCCTCAATAACAGGTACACTATACTGTTCAAAAGATAACGTATACTCAAAAGGCCTTGATTCTATAACATTAACATACATTACAAATCCTTTTGATTTATATTTATATCTATATACATAAATGTTATCTCCCTGAATGTACACCTCAGATCCAATAATAGAAATTTCTTTTGAAATAGAACAATTTTTTTCATGTTTTTTATTCGCTTACCAATAATTCCTTTT
>USJA01000080.1 GCA_900554875.1 uncultured Clostridium sp.
ATTTTTCTTTTGTAAGTTCATCTTTAGAAATTTTTTGTTTTCTTAAATATTTTTCAAAAATTTCCTTTCCATGTGCAATGTTAATATCTCTACCTTGTTTTTTTAAAAAACTTGATATTTTAGACTTTGCACTTGAAGTTTTTACATATTTAAGCCAATCTCTACTTGGTCCTTTAGAATTTTTTGACGTAATTATCTCAACAATATCTGTATTTGATAAAACAGTATTTATTGGTACTATTTTTGAATTTACTTTTGCACCGACCATTTGTTCAGCAATTTTTTGATGTATAGAGTATGCAAAATCAATTGGAGTTGAACCTTTTGGTAAAGATTTTATTTCTCCTTTTGGAGTAAAAACAAATACTTCCTCTCCAAATAATTCTGTTTTCATTTTGCTCATATTTTCTGTTGTATCTTCCAGTTCTTGTTGAAGTTCTAAAGCTTTTCTTATCCATATTAATTTTTTATCCGCATTATCAATTTTTGAAGTTTTTTCTTTGTATGAAAAATGAGCTGCTATACCTTCTTCTGCAACATTATGCATATCCCAAGTTCTAATTTGAACCTCAAAAGGCACTCCATTTGCACCAAATACAGTATTATGTAGTGATTGATACATATTGGTTTTTGGTACTGCAATGTAGTCTTTAAATCTACCTGGCATTGGCTTGTACATATCATGTACAATTCCTAACGCACTATAACAATCCTTTATTGAATTAACTATTATTCTTATTGCAAGAAGATCGAATAAATCAGTAGCCTTACATCCCTTTTGTTTCATTTTTTTATATATACTATAGAAATGTTTTGGTCTCCCATATACTGTAGCTTCTATTCCCTCTTTATCAAGAGCTTTTGTAATTTCAGCTATTCTTTCATTTATATATGCTTCCCTTTCTGACTTTTTTTCATCTATTTGCTTTTTTATTTCCTGATATTCGTCTTTATATAACGTTCTAAAAGAAATATCTTCAAGTTCAGCTTTTAATTTTGACATACCTAGCCTATGTGCTATTGGTGCGTAAATATCAAGACACTCTTTAGCCATTTCTTTTGCTGTTTTTTCATCTACTTCTTTTATGTTTTGCATATTATACAATCTATCTGCAAGTTTTATAATTACAGTTCTTATATCTTTGGCAATTGCAATAAACATCTTTCTTAAAGTTTCAACGTCAACTTTTTTATTTCCATGCTTAAAATTAAAATATGATAACTTTGAAATAGTATTTACCATATTTACCACTTCTTTTGATGATGCCTTTAACATTTCTTCTTGGTTATATTCATCATATTTTATTACCTCGTGTAAAAGAGCTGCATATATTGACGTATCATCAAGTTTAAGACTTGCAACATATTTGGCTACTCCAAGAGTGTGTTCCATAACACTTTTTCCACTTAATCTTTTTTTATCTTTATATATCCTACTTGCATAATCTGTTACATTTTCTAATTCACTTTTTTTGTATTTTACACCATTATCATCCATTACTTTTGATAGTGTATCTGCTATATTATTCATAATATTTACCTCCCCTTATATATTAAAGAAGGTTACTTTATTTCTTTTATACTTGTAACCATATAATCTATTATTTCTTGCTTACTCTTGTCATTTTTATTTTTTTCTTTTTCTTCCTTTGTTAAATCAACAAAATATTTGTTTAATTCTGGAAGTATTGATATTGAATCAAGTGGATAACCAGGATTTCTCTTATTACTTGGTATATCTATAATATAGAAATGATTTTTCTTATACTTAAAAGTTTTTTCTTTATTTCCATTACATATTGCAATTCCATACACCCAAGTTGCCAATATTTTACCTCCATTATCACGTGCCAACTTCGAATAATGTTTTATCATTTCTTCATCAGATAAAGTCTTTCCATTTACACGCCTTACAAATACACCTGGTTGCTTTTCATCTGGGAAATCTTCAAAAAACAAATTATTATCCATTCCAATTGTAATCATTCCTGTTTTTTCATTATATGCTTTTGCCTTTATAACGGCATTTTCTATAGCATTTTTCCCATTTTCCTCTACTTCTATTTTTTCTTTTAGATCACTAATGGTTAAAACATTTATTCCATTTTTTTCTAATTCATCTTTATATGTCTTAACTTTAGCTGGATTAGTTGTTGCATATAATACATCCATAAAACGCCTCCTAATTTACTGATTTTTTAAAGTCTTGTAATATTAATTGTATAGTTCTTGGGGTTGTATATGTGTTAATATCAACACTACAAAGTACATCAATTTTATCACCAAGTCTAAGTTCATCTCGCCTATTTCCTTGAGAAAATGCAAGTGCTTCTATTTGATACTTATCATCCCTTAAAGTAAGCTTTAAATGTTTGTCCTCTTTAATTGTTCTAATTGACTGTACCTTTAATCCCTTGTACAAAAATAGTGGTTCTCTATTTGCTTGACCATATGGCTTTAGAGTGCTAATATCTTTTAATAAATTGACATTTAAATCCCTATAATTAATTCTTTCATCAACAGAAATAATTTGTTTTACTTCACCAACTATACCATCAGTTACAACTTTTTCAAATACATCCGTAAATTCTTTAATTTTATCTTCTTCAATACTTAATCCTGCTGCAAGTTCATGCCCCCCAAACTGGATTAAAGATTCCTTACATTTTGTTAAAGTATCATATAAAGAGAAACCTGTTGGACATCTTCCGGATCCTCTTACCACTCCATTTTCTTTTGTAAGCAGTATCACCGGTTTATAATACATATTAACAAGTCTTGACGCAACTATACCTATTACACCATTATGCCAATTTTCATTGTATAATACAATACTATTTTTTAAATCAAGATGATTTTTTTGTATCATTTTTTCAGCCGCATCAAATATTTTCTTTTCTACTTGTTGCCTTTTGGTATTTTGATTATTTAATTTTGTAGCCAAATTATCAGCCTTTATTTTGTCCTTTTCTAATAAAAGTTCTACAGCAACCCCAGCATTTCCCATTCTTCCACATGCATTTATTCGTGGTGCCATTCCAAAAGATACCATTGTGCTATCTATATTTTTAAAATTAATAATATTAAGTAAGGCCTTAAGTCCCAAATTTTTTGTTTTCTTCATCATTTCAAGACCAAATTTAGATATAACTCTATTTTCATCCACTAACGGTACTATGTCTGATATTGTACCCAGTGCAACAATATCTAAATACTTTAAATAACTGTCTTTAGGCATGTTATATTTTTGTGCTAATGCAGTTATGCATTTAAATGCAACTCCCACACCTGCAAGCATAGAAAAAGTTTCATCATCTTTTTGCTTTGGATTTACAATGCATATTGCTTCAGGTAATTTGTCTGAACATTCATGATGATCAGTTATACACATATCCAGTCCTATACTTTTAGCATAATTTACTTCTTCCACGGCAGTTATTCCGCAATCAACAGTAATTACTAATTTTACTCCTTCATTTTTTATTTTATCTAGTGCACCTGTATTTACGCCATATCCCTCCATAAGTCTATCTGGAAGATAATATATTACATCTAATCCAAGATTTGTTAAAAATTTATACATTACTGTTATACTAGTTATTCCATCAACATCATAGTCACCGTATATACATATTTTTTCGTTATTTTCTTTTGCCTTATCAATTCTTTCAACAAATTTTTTCATATCTTTCATTTTATATGGATCTTTTAAATCTTCAAGTGTTCCATTTAAAAACATATCCACATCTTCAATTTCTCTTGCTAAAATTAGTTTTGCAAGCATCTCAGATATGTTATATTTCTTTACTAATTCATCAATTTTTTCTTTATCATATTTTTTTACACTCCATACTTTTTGCATAATATCTCCCTTCTAAAAAATATATAATCTAACACTTACATTTTACTACAAATTACAATAAAAATAAAGAAAAAAATACAAAATTAGTTATATTAAACTTAACATTTTCAAGTATTAAAATATTAATAAAATATATCAACACACTTCTTTATGTAAATATTATTAAAACCTTAGTCTAGGTTTTTAGCCAAATTATGATACGTACCATACATAAAAAAATAAAATTTAGTTAAGAATTTAATATTTAACTCTTACATATAAAGATAAAAATAATACTGTGATTAAAAAAGCAAATTTTTAATGTATAAAATATAAATATTTAATTGAATTATGTATTTTAACAAAACTTAAGAACTACAAAAATAATTCGTCTAATTTTTCCTCATTTTTTAAAGCCGATATGACTTTATCTATAAATTAATGGTCACTAGAAAATCTAGTGACCATCTTTTATACTTTTTTATGAATTCCCTAGGACCCAAACATCCTAAAGGCCTCATTGGAAAGTTATTCATAAATCATCGATAAAGGACCTTTTAATTTTGCTCTTTTACTCACATAACAGTAATAAGTTCTATTTTATATACAGTCTAACTCGAAAGCCAACACTACCAAAAGAACCATTAACAATATTTGAATTACGGCAAGAAACGGCAACTTCATTACCACGATCTGAATAACTGCCACCGCGATAAATTCGACCAGAGCCCCATATCTCATTTGTCCATTCCCATACATTTCCTGCTAAATCATATATATTTTTTACTTTCCATTTCTCATTAAATCCTGCCGTTTGTTTTATGCTAGGTTCTGTTACTTTTATAGTATAATTTCCATATGTTGTACTAGTTCCTAAACTACTTACAGAGTCCTCTATAAAGTGACATGTTGTATCCCAAGCCTTACCTGTGAGTAATCCTGTTTGTACATAATTACTATTTTCAATCATTTTTTCTGCACTTGCTTTAGCATTATTATAATTTATATTTGTCCAAACTGTTGAATCTTTTTTGCTTACTGGAACATCCGTTACATTTGAAGTACTACTAGATGTTCCATCTATTGTAGACTGACTATCAGGAACTCCTGCTTCATATCTTCCTATATAAAATCCTCCATATTTTTTTACGTCATATGTTTCATCATCTATTCCTTTAGGTAGATCATCCTCACTTTTTTCACTAACTTTCTTACCAGGAAAACTAGTATCTTTTACATATGTCTCAATTGTTGCAGGTATCCATACAAACTCATTTTCTTTTTCATCTTGTATTACAAATCCTGTATCTTTTGTCCCTTCTTTATACTTAAATCCTTTTGGAATTGGTACACCTTCTTTTACACTAGCTATTGTATCTTTCCATTCATTTTTTATATTATTATCTACTGATGATGCACCACCGGATAGTTCTTTAAACCACTCATATTCATCTGTATCTGTACTTCCAATCCATACAAGTTCTCCCTTTTCCACTTTAACTTTATTTTTATATTTTGAAGTACTTGGCAATTCTTCTACCATCTTATTAGATTCTAAATTTATCTCTTCTTTATTGAAATTCATCAAATCTTTTGTATATTTTTTACTCAAATAAAGTGATAACTCATCTT
>USJA01000081.1 GCA_900554875.1 uncultured Clostridium sp.
TAAAGAAATATATTGAAATTATTATTTTAAAAAATTGTTCTATAAAATTTGCAGATGCACTTTTAATAACTCTTGTAACGGCTGAAAAGTATCCATTAACACTTGCTGATACTGCAAGTGGAGGAAGACTTACTGCAATTAAAATTAGTGAGTTTGAAGATATTTTTGAATGCAAAAAATTAGTTGTTAAAAAATCTGAGGAAAATATTAGTGCAATCATAGCAAGACATCCCATAATTAAACTTAAAATAATGGATTGCCTTGTAATTTTTTTTACCTCACTATATTCCTTCAAAGCAAGCTTTTCAGATACTAAATGAGTTACAGCTATAGATATTCCAGATGTAGCAAGTGTAATTGCAAATGTGTAGATAGATATTATTAATTGGTAAACTCCTAAAGCCTCTGTTCCTATTTTGTTTGATATATATACACTAAATCCCATACCTACTATATTCATAATTAAAGAGGCAATAGATAATATTATCGTATTTATAACAAATGTCTTAAATTTTTTCATTTAATCACCTATAGTAAAAATAACTATAACAATATATGTTTTGTTTAATAAAAAAATACGGAGAATTTGCTTAATAATTAAACAAAAATAATATGTCTTAAGATTGAATAATTTGCAAAACTGTGATATATTAACTTTGGTGATAAAAATGAGGGAAAAAATAGGTATATATATACATATACCATTTTGTATAAAAAAATGCTTCTATTGTGATTTTGTGTCCTATCAGAATAAAAATGATTTAATAGGTAAGTATGTTGATGCTGTATGCCTTGAAATATTACAAAATTCAGAAATATTAAGCGAATATGATATATCAACAATTTACTTTGGAGGTGGGACTCCATCAATGATTGATTCAATATATATTGAAAAAATAGTAAATACTCTAAAGCTTTTTGTTTCAAATGAAGATACTATAAAAGAGATAACTATTGAGGTAAATCCTAATAGTGCCTCTTTAGATAAGTTAGAAAGCTATTATAATATGGGAATAAATAGGCTTTGTATAGGTCTACAATCATCTCATGACAAAATTCTTAGAAATATTGGAAGAATGCATACATTTAATGATTTTAAAGAAGTTCTAAAAAACGCAAATACTGTAGGCTTTAAAAACATATCTGTGGATCTAATTTATCCACTTCCTGGATTAAATCTTACTGGATTTAAAGAAACATTAAATAGTATTATAAATTTAAATGACAAATTTAATATAAAACATATATCAGTATATAACTTAGAAATTCATGAAAATACAAGACTTGATTTTTTACTTAAAGAGGGATTTATAGATTTATGTGATGAAGACGAAGAGTATAAAATGCGTGAAGAATTAAATAAAAAATTGCAGGATAATGGATTTATTAAATATGAAATTTCTAATTATGCATATCCTGGTTTTGAATCAAAGCACAATCTTTGTTATTGGAATCAGGAAAGGTATTTAGGATTTGGGGTAAATGCATCGTCTTTCTTTAATTTAAAGAGATATAAGAATACTTCTGATATTAATAAATATATAGATGGTATATATAATAATAAAGATATAGTTGTAGAGAGTGAAGAGTTAGATAAACTTGCACTTATGAAGGAATATGTTATTTTAAAATTAAGACTAACTAAGGGATTAGAAGTATTAGAATTTAGGCAAAAATTTGGAATTGATATCTTTGAAATTTTTAATGAAGAGTTGAATTCCCTAAAAAATGATAAATTGATTAGTATAAATACCAAAAATATATTTCTTACCAAGAGAGGAGAAGAGGTTGCAAATATTGTTTGGGAAATGTTTGTTTAAAAGTTAAAAAGATAATGAAAAACACTGTAAAATTTTAATATTAATACAGTGTTTTTTTGTTAGAAATTTCACAGTATATTAGTTGAAATAAAAGTATAAATATGTTAGAATAACTGTTATATGTTAAAGCAATAATATTTAAGGTGAGGTTGAAATATGGAAAATAAAAAATTTTTAATTATAGATGGAAATAGTATAATGAATAGAGCATATTATGGACTGATGAATATGCGTATGACTTCTAGTATTTTAAATATACATACTAATGCGTTGTATGCTTTTTTAAATATATATTGGATGACTCTAGATAGATTTAAACCAGATTTTGTGGCGGTATCATTTGATTTAAAAGCACCTACTTTTAGACATGAAATGTATAAAGAATATAAAGGTACAAGACATGCTATGCCAGATGAGCTAAAAGAGCAAATGCCAATTATAAAAGAAATATTAAAAGCTATGAATGTGCCTATTATTGAACGTGAAGGATATGAAGCTGATGATATATTAGGAACTATTGCAAATAAAAATGAAAATAATAATATATATACATATATACTAACTGGGGACAGAGATTCATTTCAATTGATTTCGGATTTAACTTCTGTAATAATGCCATCAAATAAGCCTGGTAAGACTGAATATACTGTTTTTGATCCACAAAAGTTAAAAGAAAAGTATGGAATTGAACCCTACCAGGTAATAGAGGTTAAATCACTTATGGGGGACTCATCGGATAATATCCCAGGAGTAAAAGGAATTGGTGAAAAGACAGCGTATTCTTTAATTGGTACATATGGTAATATAGAATATATATATAACAATATTGATAATATAGAGCTAAAACCTAAGGTAAAGGAAAAGTTACTTTTAGATAAGGACATGGCAATTTTAAGTCATACTTTAGCTACAATTGATAAACAAGTACCAATTGAATTAAATTATGACAAAGCTATACTTACTGATATAAATAAAGAGGAGTTATATAAATTATTTAAAAAATTGGAATTTAATAAATTTTTGGCTAGATATGATTTTTCTACAGTCGAAACTATGGATGAGAGTGTGAAAAAAAGAGATCCTGAAATAAATACTACACTAAAAGATATAAAAGTTATAAATAATACGAATTACGATGAATTCAAGTCAGTATTAGAACAAACGTTTAACGCAGACAAAATATCATATATTTTTAATATTCCATCTAAAAGTTTTACAAGTAATATTAATATAAATGACAAAAACTTTATTGCAATATATAACTATAAAATAGATTCTGCCTATATTGTAAATATAGATGATATAAGTAAGGAGTATTTAAGTTCTATATTGGAATCCTTTGCAAATTCGAATTGTTTAAAGCTAGGATATAATATTAAGCAAGATTTGTTATATATGTTTAATAATAATATTTCTAGCAATATTCAAGGTTTTAATTATGACTTAATGATTGCGTATTACTTATTAAACTCTACTGATAGTCACTATTATATTTCAAAAATTTTAGATGATCTTTTTAATATAAAAATTGATTTAAACTATAAAAAAGAAGCGGTTCAAATTTCTTTGTTTGATAATATAGATAAGTCAAATAGAGATTTTTTAGACGAAAAAGAAAAAGATGCAATATCATGCTATTTAAAAGGTGTATTTTCTTCATACGATATTGTAAATGCTAAATTAAATGATGTAAATATGCTTTCATTATTTAATGATATTGAAATGCCTTTAGCACAGACTTTAGCAAGTATGGAAAATGCTGGAATGTATATAGATAAAGATAAATTAAATCAGTTTGATACAGAAATAACACAAAAACTAAAAGAGTTAGAAAACGATATATATTTGCTAGCAGGTGAAAGCTTTAATATTAACTCTACAAAACAACTTGGAAATATACTTTTTGAAAAATTGAATCTTCCTGTTGCAAAGAAAACTAAAACTGGATATTCTACAGATAAAGATGTTTTGGAAAAACTAGAAGAATATCACCCAATTATTCCTATGCTATTAGAATATAGGCAACTAAATAAATTGAAAACAACTTATGTTGATTCATTAAAAGAAAAAATAGATATTGATGGTAGAATACATACTACATTTATGCAAACAGTAACAACAACAGGTAGACTTAGTAGTGTTGAACCAAACCTACAAAATATACCAATTAGATTGCAGCTTGGTAAAAAGATACGTAGTTTTTTTGTTGGCGAAAATGACAACGAGATAATGGATGCTGATTATAGTCAAATTGAATTAAGAGTTCTTGCAGATATAGCAAATGATTCTGTTATGATTAATTCATTTAAAGATGGAATAGACATACATAAAACTACAGCTTCTCAGGTTTTTGATATTCCTATAGAAGATGTAACTAATGAAATGAGATCTCATGCAAAGGCTGTAAATTTTGGTATAGTTTATGGTATAAGTGGATTTGGACTTGCTAAAAATATAGGGACATCAAGAAAAAAAGCTACAGAATATATTGAAAAGTACTTAGACAAATATAAAGGAATACATGAATTTATGAACAAAATTGTAGAAGAGGCAAAAGAAAATGGCTACGTTTCTACTTTGTTTAAAAGAAGAAGATATATTCCTGAACTTAAGGAAAAAAACAAAAATGTTGTTGAATTTGGCAAACGTATTGCGATGAATACACCAATTCAAGGTACAGCTGCAGATATAATTAAAATTGCAATGAATAGAATATATAGAGCATTAAATCAAAATAAATTGAAATCAAGACTTATTATGCAAGTGCATGATGAACTTATAATAGAGGTTGTTCCAGGTGAGAAACAAAAAGTTGAAAAAATAATGCGTGATGAGATGGAAAATGTTGTTTCACTAAAGGTACCTTTAATTATTGATCTTAATGTGGGCAAGTCTTGGTATGATGCACATTAAATAGTATAATGTATAACTAAGTAGTATAAAGAGGTATTGATATTAATATGAGAAATTTTTTTAAGAAAAAGAAGAAGCTAACTATATTTGTTGTTTTATTTGTAACTTTTTTCTTAATATTAATTGGTGGATATTTTGTTTTAAAAAATATAATATATCCGTTGAACCATTTTGATATTGTTAAAAATGAAGCAAGTAAAAATAATATAGATCCGTATCTTGTTATGGCAATTATAAAAACAGAAAGTGGTTTTAAAAAAGATGCAACATCAAATAAAGACGCAAAAGGACTAATGCAGATGATTGATTCTACTGCAACGGATGTAAATAACAGAACAAACATAGTTGATGAGGTTGGTGACAACCTCTATGATGAAAATGTAAATATTTCACTAGGTTGTAAATATTTTAGTGACCTTGTAAAAAAATACAGTGGTAACTATTATTTAGCAATTTGTGCATACAATGCTGGAATGGGAAATGTTGATAAATGGTTAGAGCAAGGAGTCTTGGAAAAGGATATGGATTGTATAAAAGATGTTTCAATTCCATATAAGGAGACCGAAAAATATTTAAAAAAAGTTATGGGTTCATACAAAATGTATAAAATGATATATAGATAGTTGGTGTTTATGTTATGAAAAAGAAAAATTTGATAATTATAATAATTATTTTTATTTTAGTGGCTGTTTTAGCAA
>USJA01000082.1 GCA_900554875.1 uncultured Clostridium sp.
GGTGCTCAAAGTATTTATTTTAAATAATTTGTGACATATGATTGACTAACCTACATAAATACTTACTCTATTTTTATGTTAAGTATTGACATTTATGTAAAATTTGATATAATATTAACGTTCGCAATCATTTAAATGTATAGGAAATTTCCTTTGCAGTTAAGAAGGATTACTATATATTTATAACTATTTACTTAAAAAGGAGAGACTTTATTATGTATGCATCTGAAGTAAAAAAAGAAACAGTTGAAAGACAGTACAACTATGTAATGAGTATAATTGGAAAATACATGGAAAATGAGAAGGACGTGGAGTCTGAAGTTCCTGTTGACATTTTTACCTTATGTGATGACACAATTGACATATTACTTACAGATGGCTTTGATGTTATCAAAATAACTGCTGATGATAGTGATGAGAAAGTAATAATTTATGAGATATCATGGAAAAACTCCGTTGAAGGTAAAAAAGGTGAGTCTAAACATGTAAACATAAGTGAAGAGCTTTCAATATTCAATACTGCTGCTATTGAAAAACGTATTTCAAATATGTTTTCAATATTTGGGGACAATCGTAATCATTGCGAGGACGAGTATGATCCCACAGAAGATGATGAAGGATTTGAACATTATTGTTAAATTATGATATAAATCATAATTAGATCTTTTATAGTAAATAACCCAGTATAATTATTTTAATTATACTGGGTATTTTTTTAATTAGTAATTGATTCCACGACTCTGCAAATTGAAGAAATATGATATTTCATATTTACAATCTGATCAGAGTATTCAGGGTAATATGCTTTACCGTAAGTACAAAGAGGGTATATATATTCACGATTTTCTGATATATACTCACTTCTTTCATCCTTGTTTAAAACACTTAGTCTTGTACATGTATTAGCTCTATTTGATAATTTTATAAGTAGAGCTTTATAATTTAATTTTAGTTTACTATAATATTCCTCATTAGATAAGTTATCTGGCTTTGATACAAGCCTAATTAATTCTAAAACTTCTGGATCTAAACCATATTTTGATACTAAATCGTCAGAATCTCTTTTGATATTACAGTGTTTAAATACTTCATGTAGAAGACTTGCTGCAATAGTTGTGTCATCATATATTTTTAAAGATATTAGATATGAAGCAACTCTTAATGGGTGAATTATAAATGGATCACCACATTTCCTCTTTTGACCTTCATGTAGTCTTTCAGAAAGAGCTAAAGCTTTTAATGTATTTGGCATTTTTTTTCCTTTTGCAAAGCCTCGTATGAAGATTAAAGTTTTCCTATATTTGGTTGGACTGGTAGGAATAGGCGAAATATCATATAATGATTCAATAGTTTCACATATTGAAACCATTTGATATTTCATAATTGTAATTGCGTTTGAGTACTCAGGATAATATGATTTTCCATATTTACATATCGGAAAAACAATCTCCTTAGTTTCATTTACGTAATTTATCATTTTTTCCTTAGTAAAAGCATCAATAGTTGATAAATTATTTGCTCTATCTGATAGTTTTATAATAAGAGCATTTTTATTTTCTTTTATTTTAGAATAATAAATTTCTTGCGTCGGATCTGTTTTTTTGTAGTCCTTTGGTTTGGTTAGTAAAAGTACAATATCAATTATCTCTTTGTTTAGTCCATATTTTTTTCCAAGATCTTCATATGGATTTTTAATATTGCAATCTTCAACGACATCATGCAAAATAGCAGCAGATATTATATTGTCATCATCGATATTTAAATTTATTAAATAGGATGCGACTTCTAAAGGATGGATTATATATGGTGCTCCACCTTTTCTTTTCTGCCCAGCATGAAATTGGTATGCCACACTTAGTGCTATGAGTGTATTCCGTAGTTTTTTTGATATAGCGTAACCTTTTAAGAAAAGAAAAATCTCTTCCCAATTTGAAAGATGAACGTTACTTGGCTGGAGTAAAACATCAAGGTTTTTCATACAATTTGCCTCCTAATTAATAAATTATGAATATATGTGTATTTTTCAATATTATATTACTTATAGAAAAAAATGTCAATAAATGTCTTTTTATACAATTCAATTATTTTGTTTATAGAAATAAAGTGAAATTTTTATGAAAAATAAATATTTACTTGAAAATTTGAAAATATATTGTATAATATAAGTGTGAGGTGATACTATGAAATTAGATTTAACAGGACTTCGTATTGAAGTTACAGATGCAATTAGAGAGTTTGTTGATAAAAAAATACAAAAGTTAAACAAATTTTTTGACGAAGATACTCTTTGCCATGTTACATATACTGCTCCTACAAAGGGAAAACAACATGTAGATATGAGAATAGAGTATAAATCACATACTTATCTTGCTGAAGATGATGTAGAAGATTTATATTATGGGGTTGAATCTTTAATCAGTAAAATTGAAAGACAATGTAGAAAAGTTAAAGATGAAAATATAGGCAAAAAGAGAAGTGAAACTGTGGAAGTTGAAACTGAAGAAATTGAGGAATAAATAAGATATAACCTTCAATTAAAAACATATAATATAAATATTGAAATTTAAATCTGCTAATTATAATTATAAAAAATAATGGGCAGATTTAATTTGTTACTACAAAAAAATCATATATATGTAAGAAAAAAGGGGTTGTATACATATGAAAAATAAAAAAGGAATTTCAATTATAGTGCTAATAGTGACTATAATTGTTATAATAATTCTAGGCACTATTGTTATACTTACATTAAATAACAGTAATCCAATAGAAAGTGCAAAAGAATCGACTTTCAAAGATGATATAAGGACATTTCAGGATGACTTATCTTTAAGAATAGCAAAGGAATATACAGATAAACAGGGGCAAAGAGATGAAAAAATAAATGCAAGTGGTGAGGATGTAAAAAAATATATACCTAGTTTTACAGATAAATATTTAAATAAATTTGCAATAGTAGACGATAAGTTAGTTGGAACAGATAAGCTAGATAATAAGGAGACTGTATGGGCAGAAAGTTTGAATATAACTATTAATAAAATAAATTATAATGATATTGCTGATTGGGAGTATTCGATTGATGATGCAAATAATAAGGTTATTCTTAATAAATATATAGGATCATCTACTTATTTAGCTATACCAGATAGTTATACAATAGATGGAAAATTTTATACAGTAAGTCTATCTTCAGTTTCTTTAGGTAGTTACTGTGGTTGGGGATATAAGTTTACAGGTCCATTTGCCGATTGTACAGATTATAACACGTATACTGGAAACGCTTTAAATCTTGAGACTGTTATCCTTGATAATAAAATGCAAGCCATATCTCCATATTTGTTTTATGGCTGCAAAAATTTAAAAGAAGTAAAAATTAATTCTTCTATAACAAGTATAGAAAATAATGCATTTTGTAATTGTAGTAGTTTAACAAGTATAGTAATGCCTGATAAAGTAACAAATATAGGAAATAAAGCTTTTTATAATTGCAGTAGTTTGATAAATATAACAATGCCTACTAATTTAGAATTTATAGGTAATGAATCCTTTGATGGAACAGCATGGTATAATAATTTTTCAGATGGGCTAATATATATAGAAAATATTTTATATAAATATAAAGGAAAGGACAATATGCCAAAAGATTCAGCAATAAATATAAAGGAAGGAACAAAGATGATATCCGGAGGAGCCTTTTTTCAATGCTATTATATGCAAAGTATAACAATTCCAAATACTGTAAAAAATATAGGAGAAAGTGCATTTATGTTTTGTCAACTTAGCAATATAACATTTAATGGAACTATGGAAGAATGGAATGATATTAAAAAAGATTCAAGTTGGAATGCAAATTCGAGTTTGAAAACTGTTACATGTACTGATGGAACTGTTTCGTTATAAGTAATAAAATGGTGCTAATTTATTTTAGCACCATTTTATTTGCAAAGTGTGATATAATATAGAAGGTGAGATTATGGCAAAAATAATTAATTTTAAAAATGATATAAATAAAGAAGAAATGATTGAAGTCGCAGGGGCAATAAATGAAGGTAAAATTGTGGTTTTCCCAACTGAGACAGTATATGGAATAGGTGCAAACGCATTTGATAAAGATGCTGTAAATAGAATTTTTATAGCCAAAGGAAGACCAACTGATAATCCACTTATTGTACATATATGTGATGAAAGTATGTTAAGTGAAGTGGCAAAAAATATATCAGATGTAGAAAAGAAGATTATAGATAATTTTATGCCAGGACCTATAACTATTATTTTGCCGAAAAAAGAGAGTATACCAGATAATGTAACATGCGGACTTAAAACTGTTGGTATAAGAATGCCAGAAAATAATATTGCAAGAAAATTAATAAAAACATCAGGTGTTCCTATAGCTGCACCTAGTGCCAATATATCTGGTAAACCTAGTGGTACAAATGTTGATGATATACTGGAAGAGTTAAAAGATAGAGTTGATTATATTGTAGATGGAGGAGCATGTAATATAGGGGTGGAATCTACTGTTATAAAAGTGGAAAAAGGTGTTGTAAATATATTAAGACCTGGAAAAGTTTCACCAGAAGATTTTGAAAAAATTGGTATTAAAGTAAATCTTGACTCTCATATTTTTAGTGACGTAAAAGATGGAGAAAAAGTTGAATCTCCAGGAATGAAACATAAACATTACGCTCCAAATGCAAAATCTGTTTTGGTTTGTATAAAAAACAAAGAGAAAAGAATATCAAAAATAAAAGAAATAATAGACGAAAAAAAGAATAGTTATAACAATATATTTATAATTGGTTCTAATGAAGATAAAGAGTATTTTGATAACGTACATTATATTTCGTATGGAAGTAATTCAGATTTAAATTTGATATCTAAAAATATTTTTAAAAGCTTAAGAATGCTAGATAATAATAATTGTGATTTTTGTATTATTGAAGGAGTAGAAAAAAGTGGAGTAGGAATAGCTATTGAAAATAGATTACTTAGGGCTTGTGAGTACAATGTTATTAAAGATGAGTAAGTTATTTATTTAAAATGTATAGAATAAGGTAGTAATATTTTAGATATATTTTCCTGTCAATGATTTTTGAAAATGTCCCAAAATTTTTTAAACATTAGCCCTAAAAATTAGATTTTTTAGGGTTGATTTTTTGTGAAGGATACTTGAGTGATTTTTAAAATTTGTTCTTGGTACACCATCATTTTTTCTACCTTTCATGTATCCTACGAAAAAATGATTAATTTTAAAAATCACTTTAGGAAGCATCTTTTTCCTGTTCTTTAGAAATCTTTAATGCTTGTTTTTCAGCAAATAGCTCAAAAGATTTTCTTTTCCAATAATGAATCATTCTTGGAATGTAAATCTTCTTTGGATCTGTAGGCAAGATTTCATCAAAGTTTTTAGAATAACTTT
>USJA01000083.1 GCA_900554875.1 uncultured Clostridium sp.
CTTTATACCAATATTATTGGATTCTTTTAATAACATATTATAAAAAAAACTATTTTCATGTGAAATATTATTCATAAATTTAATTTCTCCTTTTCATATGAAATTTATAATTTATTTTGGCTAAGATAAATAAGAAGAACAGATATATCCGCAGGAGATACACCAGAAATACGTGAAGCCTGTCCTACAGATAAAGGTTTTTGTTTATTTAGTTTTTGCCTGGCCTCTAGGCTTAAGCCCTTTATATTTTCATAATCAATATCTACATTTAACTTCTTATTTTCCATCTTTTTAAATTCTTCAATTTGATCTAATTGTAATTTAATATATCCTTCATATTTAATTTCTATTTCTGCCTCCTCAACAACAGAATCAGGCAAAGGCTCTCTCAAAGAATCAATATCAATTAAATTAGCATAATTTAATTCACTTCTCTTTAATAAATCACTGAGTTTTAATCCAGTTTGTAATGGAGAGCTATTAAGCCCTTCAAGAATGGAGTTAACTTTTTTATTAGGTTTAATAGAAGTAGTTCTTAATCTATTAATTTCTTTTTCAATAAGTTTTTGCTTATTTAAAAACATTTTATATCTTTCATCTGATATAAGTCCAATTTGATGTCCAATAGGAGTTAATCGAATATCAGCATTATCTTGCCTTAACATTAATCTGTATTCCGAACGAGATGTCATCATTCTATATGGTTCATTTGTCCCTTTTGTAACCAAATCATCAATAAGAACCCCTATATATGCTTGAGATCTATCTAATATTAACGGATCTTTTTTATCAGATTTTCTAGCTGCATTTATTCCAGCAATTATACCTTGAGCAGCAGCTTCCTCATATCCAGAACTTCCATTAACTTGTCCAGCAAAAAATAATCCCTCTATCCCTTTATATTCCAAACTCAATTTTAGATTTGTTGAATCAATACAATCATATTCAATTGCATATGCAGGTCTCATAAGTTTTGCATTTTCAAGACCAGGAACAGTTCTATACATTTGAATCTGCACTTCTTCAGGAAGAGATGATGACATACCTTGAATATACATTTCTGAAGTCTTCTCTCCTAATGGTTCAATAAATAATTGATGTCTTTGTTTATCCCTAAATCTAACAACCTTATCCTCTATAGAAGGACAGTATCTTGGTCCTATACCATGAATTCGACCGCTATATATAGGTGATCTATCCAAATTATCAAGTATGATTTTATGTGTGTTTTCATTAGTATATGTTAAATAACAATCTACTTGTTTTTTATTTAAAATATCTTTATTTCCTTCATTTTCAAAAGAAAACGGAACTATTTTTTTATCGCCATGTTGTACTTCCATTTCATTAAAATTCATAATATTGGCATTAATTCTTGCAGGTGTACCAGTTTTAAATCTTCTAAGTTCCACACCTATATCTATCAAACTTTGCGACAAATCATTTGCAGGAAAAACTCCATCTGGTCCACTCTCATATGAAATTTCTCCAATTATAACTTTTCCTTTTAAATATGTACCTGTTGCAACAACAATTTGGCTTGCATATACTTCAGCACCAATCTTAGTCTTTACCCCAATAACTTTATTTTTTTCATCATTTACAAGTATTTCAACAATTTCAGCCTGATATAAATCAAGATTTTTCTGATTTTCTAAAGTTTTTTTCATTTCAATATGATACATTTTTCTATCAGATTGAACTCTTAGAGAATGAACAGCCGGCCCCTTTGACATATTTAACATTTTAGATTGAATAAATGTCTTATCAGCATTTTTTGCCATTTCCCCTCCTAAAGCATCTATTTCTCTTACAAGATGTCCTTTAGAAGTTCCACCTATACTTGGATTACAAGGCATATTAGCTAGTGTTTCCATATTTATAACAAAAATAGCTGTTTTTTTACCAAGTCTAGCACTAGCAAGAGCTGCTTCACATCCAGCATGCCCAGCACCAATAACAATAACATCATAATTTCCTAGTGAATAACTCATTATATTACCTACTTTCCTAAACAAAATTTTTCAAAAATTTTATTTATAATATCTTGATTTACGTCAGCCCCTATAATTTCACCTAAAGACTTAGTAGCATTTTTAATAACAATAGAAACAATATCTATAGGTTCATTATTAATAATTTCATTTTTTGCAACTTCTAAGTATTCTTTTGATTTATTAAGTAAATTTCTATGTCTTTCATTTGTTATTATAAGTTCATTTTCAAAATCAAGATCATTTGTATTGAATATTTCCTCAATCTTATCCTTTAATTTGTCTACTCCCTTATTATTCAAAACAGACATCTTTATTATATTTTTTACTTTAATTCGATTTAAAACTTTCAAAATAGCATCAAATTTTGATTTTTTATTTTTGTCTATCTTATTTATCGCCACAATTAATTTTACGCCCTTATTTTGGATTTTAGAAAGAATTTCAACATCATCATTTTCTATTCCATTTTCTACATTTAAAATATAAATAACAAGATCAGCTTCATTTATTTTTTCAATACTTCTTTTAACACCAATTTTTTCAACCACATCTTCAGTTTTTCTAATTCCAGCAGTATCAGACAAATTTAAAACAATATTTCCAATATTAATTCTTTCCTCTATAACATCACGAGTCGTACCCGGAATATCTGTTACAATTGCTTTATCGCTTTTAGACAAAATATTTAAAAGTGAAGATTTACCAACGTTAGGTTTTCCAAGAATTACAACATTTACACCATCATTGATATATTTTCCTTGTTCATACGTATCTAAGACCTTGTTTATTTCAAAAATCTTTTTATTTAAAAGCTTAATAACATTGTCATTTTCAACTTCATCATAATCATACTCTGGATAATCAACACTAACTTCAATATGCGCCATTAATTCAATTAATTCTTCTCTAATTTCTCTTATTTTATTATATAAATCACCTTCAAGGTTATTTGCAGCAATTCGAGCTTGTGTAGAATTTTTTGAATTTATAAGATTTATAACAGCTTCTGCTTTGGTAAGATCCATCTTACCATTTAAAAAAGCTCTCTTTGAAAATTCACCAGGCTCAGCAAGTCTAGCTCCATTTTCTAATACAAGTTGCAAAATTTTTTTAGTTATTTGAACTCCACCATGACAATTAATCTCACATACATCTTCACCCGTATATGACCTTGGATTTTCAAAATATGAAACCAAAACAGCATCAATAACCTTAGAATTTTCAATAATTTTACCATAAATTATACTATTGGGTTTTAGTTCGGATTTAGATACAAATATTTTATTTATTATATTCAAACTTTCCTTACCACTTATTCTTATAATACTTATACCGCTATTTGATAATGCAGTTCCAACTGCAGCTATAGTATCTGTTGACATAACGATTTTTCCTTTCCTATAAAAAGTCAGCTAATGCTGACCTTTATTTTTTTAATTATATTTTTTCTTTATAACAACTCTTCTTCTTGGTTCTTCACCTTGAGATTCAGTCTCAACATCATCTCTTTTTGCAAGTTCAGTGTGAATTATAAGTCTTTCATAAGCAGACATTGGTTCTAATCTAATTGGCTTTCTAAATTTAATAACGTTGTTAGCCATTTTATTTGCTAAATTTCTTAATTTTTCTTCTTTTTTCTTTTTATAATCATTTACTTCTACAAATACCTTTGCACTTTCTTCATTTTCTTTTTGAAGCATAGCATTAAGCAATGATTGAAAAGACTCAATAGTTTTACCTTTATAACCAATTAAATGAGAAACCTTATCCCCTTCTATAGTTAAATTAATTTGGTTTTTACCTCTTTCTATTTTATAGTTTAATTTATCGTCTCCAGTAATTTTAAATAATTCATTTAGGATTTTATCTAGTCTATTAATCGTATCTTCAGCTTGTGAATCACTTATTTTTCTATCAACAGTAAGTCTAACCTTCGCCATTTTTGCAGATAAAATTCCTAATACACCACCTGAAGATGCTTCTTCTAAGACTTCAATTTTAACATCATCACGAGATACTTTTAATTCCTCAAGTCCCTTTCTTATAGCTTCTTCAGTATTTTTTCCTATTTGTTCTGTAACTCTTTTCATTAAATTTTACCTCCTTTTTCAAGTGCTAATATTTTTTCTTTATCTTTTTTTACAACCTTATTAATAATAAATTGTTGAATAAACTGTAAAATGCTACCTGTAAGCCAATATACACCCAATGCTAAAGGCATTATATATGAAAAGAAACCTGACATAAGTGGCATCATTAAATTAGTTGTTTTCTGCATTTCAGCCTGCTCTGGTGTTTGCTCCGTATTACGTTGTGAATATTTATTAAGTAAAAATGAAACTATAAAAGTCAAAACTGGAATTACTAAAGATGCAGGATTAGCCCTTTTATTTTCATCCTTATTAAACACATTTGATGGAACATCCCCCAAATTAATTCCAGGTATAGCTTGCATTTCAATAAGATTATGTTCTTTAGCAACTAATAATTCATTTGCTTGCATTTCTTTATCAGTTACATCTTCCTTATTTAATAATTGCTGAGTATATGTTTTAATTTCTTCCTGTGGTGTTTGAACTATATAAGTAAGGGGTTGCTTTACAATATAAAACATTGCTAGTATAATTGGAAGTTGTATAATTAAAGGTAAACATCCTGAAAGTGGATTTACCTTATTCTCTTTGTATAAATTCATTAATTCTTGTGTTTGTTTTTCTTTATCATTCTTATATTTATCTTGTATTTCCTTTTGCTTTACAGACATTTTATTCATTTTTTCCATAGATTTTATTTGAATCCATGCAAGTGGAAAAAGAACTATCTTTGTAAATAAAGTAAAAAGTAAAATTGTTATAAAATAGTTTTGTCCAACTATATCATAAATAAACCTTATAATATAGCCTAAAAGCGACGCTATTGCTTGTATCATTAACATTCCTCATTTCATTTTAAAATATCAATGCCTCCATGTGAAAATGGATTACATCTAATTATTCTATATATAGCAAGTATATTACCTTTAATTATACCATATTTGTCAATTGCTTGTTTAGCATACTCGGAACAAGTTGGATAATATTTACAATGTCTTCCTAATCCAGGAGAAATAAATTTTTGATATAACTCAATAAGTTTAATTTCTAATATTCTTGGCACTCTTACAACAAATTTTAAAAATTTAAAAAATTTATTCATAAAGTTGTAATTCCTCAAAACATTTTTTTATATCATCATCTAAAGAAAGATATGTAACATCTTTAAATAAACAATTTTTTTTAAATAAAATAACAATATTAAATCCCTTTTTTAATGATAATTCTTCATTTTTGTAAATTTCTCTTACCCATCTTTTTAGTTTATTTCTTGCAACACTATTACCATTTTTTTTAGAAACACAAATTCCAAGATAATT
>USJA01000084.1 GCA_900554875.1 uncultured Clostridium sp.
TAGTAAGATAATATAAATCTCTAAAGTATTGATATTTCAATAACTTTAGAGATTTTTTTATATCATTTGTGTAATCATGTGAAAATTTTCTTATTATGGTTCAATCATAACTTCTTTTATAGATATATTTTTTATCCTCTTTGAATATATATTCATAATTAATTCGTAAAAAATTATAAAACATGCAAGTGACACAAACATCATAGGAAAATCAAATTTATATTCAGGAACTCCTTCAACGTCTTTGAATACAATATCTATCATTATTCTTAAAAGGCCATATTGATATAACGTTCCTACAAAAAATCCAATATATGATAAAGGTCTATATATATCTATAATTGATTTTGAGCATTCTTTTTGTGAATATCCAAACACTTTCATCATAGCAATGTTTTTTTTATTTCCATTAATAACTGTTATAGTTGCAAGTAGTAGTGTTGTGCATGCAAGTAAGAGACCTATAATTAAAACAATTACTTCTGCCAATGAACTAGCTAAATCCTTCATACTAAATGACATCTGAGTCATGGATGAAAAACAGAATGCCGCAAATATAATAAAAAATGTTAATGTTTTTTTCCCTAACGTAACCTTTTTTAATTCTTTAAGGTACGAATTATCATTATTTTTTTCTTTATACTTTTTTTCCTTTTTTGGTACATCCAACTTATCTTCTAATAGATATAATGTGGATCTTTTCAAACTATGATTTGCATACAATATTGCTACTAATGAGAAAAGTAATGTAGGTAATACAATAAGGCACAATATTAATAAGGGATGAAAATTATACGTTACTTCAGGTATAATATTATCCTTATTTTGTACATTATAAAATAGTGGTATTATAATATGAGCCCCTAAGTACCCGATTATTGCCCCAAATAATGTGCTCAATCCAAATACCCAAAAGTCTAAAGCTATTCTTATATTAGGATATCCAATTGCTTTTAAAATTCCCAATTCTTTTTTATGTGTATCAATATAATTTTTAATATAAAATATAAGCATTACAATTGATGTTATTAATAGGCAACCTCCTGATACAGAACTAACAACTATTGAAGTTTTTACTTGTGCATCATAAAGTACTTGCACCTGTTCATTTACAATTTGATCTTTAATCTTTACGATGTCCATATTATAGCTTAAAAAGAGAGTAGAAACAAATACTCCACATGCAACCATAATAGATATTGCAATCAATTTAATTGTATCTTTAAAACTTACAATCATATTATCACCATCCTATCTCATAGGCTGTTTTCTTTGAGGTATTAGATTGCTCATTTATTATCTTCCCACTGTTCATTGTTATAACAGTATCTGCCATTTCAGCAATGTTTTGATTATGTGTAACCATGACAATAGTAATTCCATATTCATTATGTAATTTTGAAATATAATCTAAAACCTGACGCCCTGTTGCCTCATCCAAAGCACCCGTTGGTTCATCTAAAAAAGTACTTTAGGCTTTTTAGCCAGAGCCCTTGCAATAGATACTCTCTGTTGTTCTCCTCCAGACAATTGACTTGGATATTTATTTATTTTTTCTTTTAAACCAACTGCATCTATAATGGCTTTATACTCCTTATTATTTATTAAATCTGCTCCCATTCTAACATTTTTATCTACATTCATATTTGATAAAAGATAATACTGTTGAAAAACAAATCCTATATTTTCTCTTCTAAATGCAGTACGCTTATTCTCATCTAATTTTGTTATATCAATATCATTGTACAAAATATTCCCATCATCTGCTCGTTCCAAACCAGATATTACATTTAAAAGTGTAGATTTTCCTGAACCAGAGGCTCCTAAAATTACAGTAAAAGCATGTTCTTCAATAGATAGACTTATTCCTTTTAATATTTGTACTCTAGTTTCTCCAATACCATACGATTTTTTTATATTTTCAATCTTTATCATTTTAATTTTCTCCTATATCTTTTAAATTTTTTAAAATACTCTTAAATACCTCTGTTAACATATTACCAATTTCCATGTTGGAAAATGTACACATCTTTGTTGCACAAAGTGAGGCTATTCCATGAGTATATACCCATAAATGATAATAAAGTTTTATTGAGTTTTCTCTATTTAGTTTATACTGTTCCTTTATAGAGGATATAATTTTTTCATAATTATTTTCTATTTGAGGTAAAATACTTTTAAATTTTGTTTTTTCTTCTTGTTCTTCCATAAAAAGAAGTTGAAAAAGTTTAGGTTCGTCTAATGAAAATTTTATATATTGTTCTCCTACACACTTAAAATATATTTTATCATTATCATTTTCTTTTAGTGCTTCTTCAATATAACTATCATATAACTTTCTAGCTGAAATTTTAACTTCTCTTTGTAATTCTTCCATTGAATCGAAGATAGTAAATATTGGTCGAGTGGAACTGTTTAAACTTTTTCCAATATTCCTTGCTGTAAGTGAATTCCAACCACTTTCCCTTACTATATTTAATGAAGCATTTAAAATTTCGTCCTTTGTAAACTTAGCTTTTTGTGGCATATTCTTCTCCTTTTTGCAACACGTGTTTTAAAACACATGTAACAATTATATTCAAAAAATATATAAATGTCAATATACAACATGAAAATAAAAAAATAGTTGTGTAGGTTAGTCAATCATATTTTACACTTTTTTGAAAAATATATACTTTGAGCTACTTATACTGTTATAAATGATTACACTTTACTTTTATTTTTTTATGAATGCGTTGAGATTAATCCATTCTAATGGTACCCTTGTAAAGTTATTATATTCTTTTCTAAATTTTATTCCCTGATTTCTTAAATTTTATAAACTGCAGAATATTCGATTATAATAAAAACACTCTTGATTTTTTCTATGACTGCTCTCAACACTTCTATTTTTATTTGATGTAAATAGCCTTATTACTTTATATTCTATTTCTAACCATTCTAATGTGCTTTCAAACATTTTTTTGCATATCACTATTTAATATGGTAACTGAAAAATTAAATAATGACGCATTTAATAAGTTACTTGGTAGAAGGTATTTAGTTATTTTTGAAATTCTGAGTTTAAATTGCTTTGACATATCAAAAGGTTGAATTTTAAATATATAAAAATAGAAATATTAATCCAATTGAAATAATACTGACAAGGGGTATGCAGATAAAGTTAAAACAAATTTTTTAAAATTTATGTTACTAATTTTATTTATCATTCTAGCCAATTTTTTTATTGTGTCATTACATAAAAAAACGCTGATAAAATTTTTAGCAGATATGCTTAAAATTTTGTGATCCTCGCAGAATTCACTTGCTTGTAATTCTTTTTTAATTATTTTTAATTTAAAAACCATCCTTTCGTTTGAATGATTTTAATATTGTTTTTAGACAACAATAAAAAACCACGTGTAAAACACGTGGTTTTTCTTTGAGCCCTATAAGGGACTAACGCGAGCCACCTCTCAAGAGGTACTTAAAGTCCGACAGCCGCGTATTATTACTCACTACCCTTTAAAAGGGTCTATGTATTCTTTTATCGTCATCTGATCTGATATCATGTCTTCTAAATTTTGGTGCAAATACTATATGATACTTGCATTTTAATGTTGTATGTGATAAACTTTCTGTGTATGATTTTTTCATACGATCATCTCCTTCTATATAATTTATTTGGCTGTCGAACCTTTTAAATTATACCACAAGGAGATATCTTTTTCTATTACTCTGCTCAACGCTAAAAGCTTTCCTGAACCACACGCATAGCATGTGGTTTTCTCTAATAACAAAAAAATCAATCAGATTTTTATTTCTGATTGATTTTTATATCTTTATGTTATATTAGTTCAAAAAGATATGCTATTGGTGCAGCTAACAGGACTCGAACCTGCAACCTTCTGGTTCGTAGCCAGATGCTCTATCCAGTTGAGCTATAGCTACACGCATATTAGTATTATACATTAATTTACAAAATAATTCAATGTTTTTTGACAAAAGTTATTGAAAAAAACACATTATTTGATATAATATATTATATATTTGTTCTTGTAGCTCAGTAGGATAGAGCGTTCGCCTCCTAAGCGAAAGGTCGGCAGTTCGATTCTGCCCAAGAACACCATATATAAAAATAGAAGAATAAGAATGTTCTTCTATTTTTTCTTTTTTCTTAACTCTTTAAAAAAATTTGTGAGTATTAATGAACACTCTCTAGTGTCTTCAAGATATTCATATTTTACTTTATGAGTTGTATTTATATCTAATATATTGGCAATAGATCCTACGCATCCATTTTTTTCATCTTTTGCTCCAATATATACTTTATTTATTCTAGATTGTGTAAGTGCTCCTGCACACATTGCACATGGTTCAAGTGTTACGTACATATCACAGCCTTCTAATCTCCATGTTCCAAGTTTTTTACAAGCTTTTTTTATACATAAAACTTCTGCATGTGAAAGACTAGAATTATTTTTTTCCCTCAAATTATATGCTTTGGAAATAATAACATTGTCCTTAACAATCACTGCTCCAACAGGTACTTCATTAAGTTTATATGCTTTTTTTGCCTCTTTTAAAGCTACTTCCATAAATTTATTGTTCATTTTTCCTCCAAAAAATACATATGTTATATTTAAAATAACATATGTATAAAGAAAAGTCAATTATTTATTTGAGAAATACTCTTGTAAGCCTAAGTATATTCCCCACGCAACTTTATTTTGATATGATTCTGTTTTTAAATTTTCACACTCCTTAGGATTAGATAAAAAACCACATTCAACAATAACTGATGGGATTTTAACATGATCCATAATATATATATTTGATATTGGCATAATTTGTCTATTATTTTCTTTTTCTATATTTTTGTTTAATTTTTCTTGAATGGTATTTGCAAGTATCTTGCTATCATCACTTGTTTTTTGATAGAAGGTCTGCCAGCCACTATATGCTTGGGATGGAGGAAATTTATTTAAATGAATTGACACAAAAATATCTGCATTACTATTGTTTCCAATTTCAACTCTATTTTTAGTATCACTTATTTTTAAATTTCTTATTCCCTTTAAATCATTAGAATAAATTCCATTCTCATCACTTCTAGTAAGTACAACTTTTCCTCCACTTTGCTCTATTAATTTTTGTATTTTTAGTGTAATATCTAAATTAATTTTTTCTTCTGCACTCTCTAAAGAACTAAATACACCATTTTCAAAATCAGTTCCTTCTCTTCTGAAGTTTTCAGTAATGCTACCTTTATGTTCTACAGCAGTTTTACATTTCTCTTCAACATAAACCATATCAGCTACACTCTTTGACATTATTGTCTTACTTAATCCAATTGTCTTAGCTG
>USJA01000085.1 GCA_900554875.1 uncultured Clostridium sp.
TACTAAAAAATAAATATACAATAGAAGAAATAGAATCCCACATAGAAGATTTAAATACCAGTATTTATGGTAAAAAGGTTACAGAGGACTTTGAAAAAGTATATAAAAGAATTCACAAAATTATTATAAAAACAGGTAGCTTAGAAGATGTAAAAGAATATATAAAAAGTATTGTACATGATAATTGTACTATATGTTCTTCTTCAAGTCACTTTACATCAAATTATAGCGAGGGAATGTTTTTACCACTGGCTGTATCTAGTGAAAATATGCAAAACTATTTTTGGAATCAAAATGTAAAACTACCTGTTTGTGATATTTGTAAAATTATATATATGTGTACACCAGCGGGAGTTTGCAATACAAAAAAGATAATAAAAAACTATGATAAAGGTGGTTATACATATACAGAAAAAAATGTTATGAGCTTTGTAAACTATGATACAAGTGTAAGTAGACTTTTAAAAGAAAATAGAAATTTTGAAAATAGGTGTAAAAATCAAAAAGATAATGAAAGTCCATTAGTTGGACTTATGCTAGATGTTATAGGTCAAAATAAACAAATAAGCAAATGGCAGATAGATAATTTCTTTGTCGTTGAATTTGACGCAATGTATAAGGAAAGTAGCTCTGTAAAATACTTTAATATACCAAAGTATGTAGCAAAATTTTTTGTAGAGTATGCAGAGAAAACAATAGAAAAAATCAAAGACAATAAATTAAAGCTACAAGTTACAGATAATATATTAAAAGATATAGATAAAAAATCTTACATATTTAACAGATTAAGGGAAAGTGTAATTAAAAAAGAAGAATTTTCATATAACTTGTTAATTGTGTCAAAGGTAAGAATTATATTAAAGATATTAAAAAAAGGGGAAATGGATGTGGAAAAAAGAATAATCGATTCAGGGAAAAAATTAAATGTTTTGTATGATATAGGTACACAAATTCATGAAGAATTAAAGAAAAAAGGATTGGATAATAAATTAGAAGGATTAGAATACAAAATGTTAAATAGTTTAAAATCAGGTAATAGGCAAGAATTTATGGATGTTGTAATCAGACTACATATGATTCTTCAAAAAAATGTATCGCCTATATTTTTAGAATCTATGAAAGATGAATCAGATATAGATTTTTATTCTATAGGGCATAGCTTTATTGCAGGATTAATTTCAAATAAATTTGAAAAAAAGGGGGAAATATAACATGAATAAAAAAAGTGGATTAACTATAACAATGATATTTAAAGCACAAAGTTTAAATTACTCTGAAGGAATAGGAAATATAGCAGAATTAAAAAAATTAACTAGAGGAAATGGAGATGTATATACATTTGCTTCAAGACAAGCCTTAAGATATGATATTGCAAGACTTGGAAATGAAATGTTTAATTGGAATCTACAGGTAGTAGATAAAGATAAAAAAACGGTTCAATTTTCAGAAAAATATACAATAGAAGATTCTGAAGAAATGGATTTATTTGGATATATGAGAACTATTGGAAAATCTGATGATAAAGATGGTGGAGCAAATGTACGTAGTGCAGTTGTTAGATTAAGTAATGCCATATCTTTAGAAAAGTATAAGTCAGATATTGAATTTTTAAGTAACAAAGGAATGGCTGATAGAATTAAAGAACATCCAAATATTGCAAATCTTGAGCAACATTTAAGCTATTATACTTATACAGTAACAATAGATTTATCTAAAGTTGGAATAGATTGTGATATAGAACTTTCTAATGAAGTAAAGAAAAATAGAGTTATTCAATTACTCGAAATATTAAAAGTCTTAAATAGAAATATTAGAGGAAGAGAAGAAAACTTAAGTCCAGTGTTTGTAATAGGTGGTATATATACATTAAATTCCCCATTTTTCCTTGGAAGAATTGCCTTAAACGATAAAAAAGAAAAATTTGAATTAGATGTAGATATGTTAAAAGATGCTATGAGTTTAAAATTAGGTGAAGAATTTATCAAAGATGATACAAGAGTAGGTATTGTAAAAAATACATTTTCAAATGAAGACAAAATAAATGAAATGGTTGATAACAAAGTAGGTACAGTACAGGAATTTTTTGAAGATATAGAGAGTAAAGTATCTGAGTATTATATGTAAAAAGGAAATGTGATTAAATGAAAATTTTAAAATTAAAACTTTTTCAAGAATCAGCTTGCTATAAAAAACCATTTGCATTTAAAGTTTCAGAAACATATCCTTTGCCACCATATTCAACTGTAATTGGTATGTTTCATAAAATAATTGGTGCAAAATCTGGTGAGTATTATCCAATGAATATATCAATACAAGGTGATTATGAGAGCATATTTTCAGATTATCAAAGTTTAAAAAAATTTAAGAGAAATGTAATGACTACAATGCCTATGTATGTTCATAAACTTTTAAATGTAAATTTAATTATTCATATGCAAGCAGAGGATGAAATTGTTGATAAGATATATGAAAGTATAATAAATGGTAGAGAAACATTTACTTTGGGAAGAAATGAAGATATAGTAAGAGTTGATTTAGTAAAAGTGACAACTGATGTAAACACCGTGTACGAATTAATTCCTAAGCACAGTATTTATATTCCTACAAAAAAATACGAGAATGTAAATGGAATAAACTATAGATTAAATACAAAGTATGTAATAGAAAATGAACTAAGAAAGTGGGAAAAAGTAAATGTAGTATATATTGAAAAGGATAATTTTGAAACTATAGCAGATGATGAAATTATGGTTGATGAAGATGGGGATGTTATAATGTTTTATGAGTAGGTGATAAACTATGCTTTATGCAAAATCAGATCCTCCGGAGAGTATAAATGAGCATACAGAAAAATTGCTTAAAAACTTAAAAATTTTAAGAAATGTGTATGAAAATATTGTAGATAAAAATCCAAATGTTGATGAAAGATTATGGAAATTACTTGAAATAGCATGTGTTTATCATGATATTGGCAAAGTATATACTCCTTTTCAAAATATTATTTTAGAAAAATTAGGTAAAGAGAAACTTTACACTAAGTTTGATTATGAAGGTATTAAACATGAACAATTATCTCCAATATTCATTCCAACAGATGATTTAAACTATACTGAGAAAAAGTTAATTTACCAAGCAATTTATTACCATCATTATAGGGGACATAAAAAAGTAAATTCAAATTTAGTTGGGCAAATTATAAAAGATGATATATTACCAAGATATGATAATATAAGAAGTGAAATTAAATATAAATTGAAGGATGATTTAAATTGTAATTATTTAGGATATGTTTTGGGAAGAAATAAGATTAATGAAGAAAGTGAAGTGTATATTAAATACTGCCTTTTAAAAGGACTTCTTCATAGACTTGATCATAGTAGTTCTGCCAATGTTTTAGTTGAAAATAAAACAGAACAGGCACTAGGAGAGTGTACTGAAAATAGTTTAAAATTTAAAGGATATAATGGAAAAAATGAACTACAAAAGTTTTGCAAAGATAATATATCAAATAATATTTTGGTTATTGGTTCAACAGGAATTGGAAAAACTGAAGCAGCAACAATTTGGTCTGACATAGGAAAAACTTTTTTTACATTACCGATAAGAACGAGTATAAATGCAATATATGATAGAATTAAATTGGATATTGGATACAAAGATGTAGGACTATTACATAGTAGTGCTGTAGATTATTTAGAGGAAAAGGAAGATAAATTTGATTATCATTTGTATGAACAGACTAAAAATTTTGGAAATAGAGTAATTGTTTGTACTATTGATCAAATTTTCCCATTTATTTTTAAGTATAATGGATATGAAAAAATATATGCAACGCTTGCATTTTCTAAAGTTATAATTGATGAAATACAAGCTTATTCTCCAGAAATAACTGCAATTATTTTAAAGGGAATAAAAATGATAAATGATATTGGTGGTAAATTTATGATAATGACGGCTACACTTCCTAGAATATATAAAGATGAGTTAGAAAAAATGGGGATTAAATTTAAATTTGGTGAATTTTTAAAACCTATTATGAGGCATAAATTATCTATAAATGATAACTCTTTAGATAATGACATTGAAAATATAATAAATAAAGCTAGTAGTTCTAAAGTTTTAGTTATATTAAATAGAATTGATAAAGCTAATGAGTTATATTTAAAGATAAAAGAAAAAAACATAGAAAATGTAAATGTATTGCATTCTAGATTTATAAAAAATGATAGAAGTAATAAAGAAAATAGTATAATTGCTTTTTCTAAAGATAGAGAAAAGACTGGAATATGGATAACAACACAAATTGTTGAGGCTTCTTTAGATATTGATTTTGACTATTTATTTACTGAAATGTCTACGCTTGATAGTTTATTTCAAAGGTGTGGTAGGTGCTATAGAAGTAGGGAATATAAAAAAAATGAACCTAATATTTATGTGTATAATAAAAATGTAAGTGGTATACGGGTATATATATGATAAAGAAATACATAGAAAAAGTATTCAATTAATAACCCAATACGATAATAAAATTCTAACAGAAAAAGATAAAGTAAATCTTGTAGATACATTGTATTCTAAAGAAAATATACAAGATACAAAATTTTATAACGATTTTAAAGATTCTTTAAGAATATTAGATAATTTTGTAGATGATGATAGTACAAAAGCTAAAGCACAAAAAATGCTAAGAAAGATAGAAAGTGTAAATGTAATACCAAGAGAAATATATGATAAAAATATTGAATTATTTGAAAAATATGAAAATATGATTAAGGCTAAGGAGTATAAAGAGGCGAACGTTATAGAAAGAGAAATAAATAAGTTAACACTATCTTTGAAAAAAAATATGTTATATAAAAATATACAATATATAACTAATAATGGATATCATTTAGAAGAAATAAAAGTTATAGACTTAAAATATGATCAATACATAGGTTTGCATTTAAATCCTGATTTAGATGATGAAATAGATCAAAAATTTATGTAAAAGTTTCTGTCGATGTTAAATAAGGCTAAAACTATAGGGGTACGACAGATATATTTAAGTTTGCTTATAAGTAGCTAAAAATCAATTAATATGGATATATTATATAATTTTTTGGTATTTAATTTAGATTATTTTTTTATAAATTTTAAAGCAAATGTGTTACATCGACAGATTTTGGCTTATAACTACTTGCTACTCTAGGCTTGTAGATGAACCTGTATTAATTTAAATATATTAGAATGTAAATTCGGAAAGCTATATTACAATTCAAAAAATAAAATATGTATTAATTTAAATATATTAGAATGTAAATGATTTACGCGGGAAAGTAACAGTAGGGAAAGATA
>USJA01000086.1 GCA_900554875.1 uncultured Clostridium sp.
TTATATATCTAAAATCTGTATTATCAACAAATGAAGGATAAATATACTCTTTACTAATCATTATTTTATTTTCCTTTTATTTATACACTCATATAAAATTAGCTCAATTTCGTTTTTTCCAATAATTCTTTTAACATTACAACCACAATTTTTAAAAATACCTATCATTTTGTCAATATTTTCTACTTGATCTTGTTTTTTTAAAGCAACAATAATATAGTACTTTGAATAATATAATTTGTCATCTTTTATTTTTACTCGCATATCACTGAAATACTTTGAATTTATTTGATTAAACTTATTTGAATTAAAAACTTGATTAAAATCTATTTTTTTATTAATAACTAAGACTTGAAAACCAACGTTAATTTCTCTTAAAAACGTTGTATAAACATTAGAAATGTTTTTTTGTATATCATTTGATATATTTATAATGGGGATTGGATCTATTTCATATATATATACATGTTTAAAATTTTCATTTTCCTTGGTTAAAATATACTCATCTTTTATATCAACAATGTTATATATACTGTCTATGTCCCCTAATCTTTTAAAATTTAAAATAAAATCACCACCTTTGAAAAAAAGAAGAAAAAAATCAGTTAAAATATACCATTTTTATTTTCTATTGTCAATCATTTTAATTTAATTTTTCACCGCAAGTTTCGACAAAAAAATATTATTCACAGAATCTTAACTTTAGCATATAATTAATATATACATAGAAAAAGGAGATGATTGTAGTGAATAATTCTAATTCAAACCAAAATCAAATGTTAAATTCAAAATTAATGGATTTATTATCAACAATAGATAAAAGTAAAATAGAACAAGTAAGTAGGATGGTACAAAATATGTCAAGTGATGATTTATCTAATTTAGTAAGTATGCTTAGTAAATCTCAAAAAAAGAAATAGTATGAATAATATAGATAATACAGCAACACAGAAAACTAAAACAAATGAAAATAATGAAGCTTTATCAAATCTAATTCAAAGCATACAATCTAAACTAAATGAAAAAGAAATCAATAATGACACCAATAACACAAATAATATCGATAACACGTCTATCCAAAATACAAGTGATAATACTCAAAATTCAAATTTTGATTTTTCAAATATATTAGGCATACTTGGAAATATAAATACCAATAATGAAAATTCTGATTTTAACTTAGGAAATCTTGATCCTAAATTATTTAGTAAAATTCAACAAATTATAATAAGTATAGGTAAAAAAGATCCTAAGAAAGATTTATTAATGTCCTTAAAGCCATTCCTCAGAAAGTCAAGACAAGATAAATTAAGTGAATACATAACAATACTCACAATTATAAAAGCTTTTGAAGCATTTAGTGATAAAGGTAGTGATAAAAATGTATAATCAAAATTTATATTATCAAAATTATTATCCAAATTATAACACACCTTATAATAATCGTGGATTCTATTTTGCCCCTCCATACACTGCCTTTTATCAACCCTATACGCAAAATCTACCACACTATCAAAATTATAATAATACAAAAGATTCTAAAGTAACAGACATTGATACCTTAGAATCTACTTCTAATTTACAAAATTCAAATATTCAAAATGACGATAAACAAGATGATCGTTTAAAAAACAAAAGAAAAGAAAACTTCAAACTTGGTCCCATCGATATTTCAAAAGAAAGAATATCCATTTTTGGATTCGACATAGCAATAGATGATTTAATACTTATTGCATTAATAATTTTCTTATTTTTTGAAACAGATTGTGACTATTCAATCCTAATTGTTTTAGGTTTAATGTTATTTAATATTTCCTTTAGTAGCTTAGATCTTTTTTAAATTTATTATCTAAGCTATTTTTTGAAGGTATTACCATGCTTTTTTCATAATATTTTACTAATAAATCATCAATTTTTGTACTAGTTTCATATATTTTATCGTACGAATCATTTAACTTTAATTGATTTTCTAATTTATCTTTTAAAATATTTATTTCCTCTATTATCATACAACCATCTCCTATTTTTTTCATAATAATACCATTTACCCTATTAATTGTCAACATTTTTTGTCGAACAAATCATCGCAACTTTCGACAAAAAATTAGACATATACATCAGCGTATACGTCTATTATATGCATTATTTCTTTTATTATCCCTTTTATTTACTTTTAACAATTGAAACTACTTGTTTTTCATCGGATAAAATATTTAAAAACTCTTTAATATCATCAGGAGTTATATCTTTTAATATTTTTAAATCACTATAAAGTTCTTCTCCATATAAGGAATGTTCTATTATTCTTCTGTAACTGCTATTTAAATTATCAGCTGAAAATTCAGTGTACCCTATTTTTTTCTTTTTTACCAAATTAAATTTCTCTAAATCAACTTCTTCAGATTTTATTTTTTTAATATACTGTATAACGTCTTCTTTAAGTTCATCTACTTTTGTTGAACTTGCACTTATTATTACATGTGAAAAATTATCTGTTCCCTCATAATCAAATGAAATTTCATCTGCAATAATTCCTTTATTATATTCACTTTCATAAAAATCTGAAATTTTAGAAAAATATATATCTGATATCATTTCAGAAATAATTTGGCGTTTTAAATTTTGATATTCATTTACAACTTCTAATTTATAGCCTATACAAAGAAGTGGCATATATATATCCATTTCTCTTATTATTTCTTTTTTATTAATTTGCTTTGGTTCTTCCACAATATATTTTTTTATTTCATCATGATTTAAATTGCTTTTATCATACTTTTTTATATTTTTTTCAATGAGTTCTATAGTTTTCTCAACATCAACATCACCTACTACAATAAAGAACATATTTTGAGGACTATAAAATGTATTATAACATGTATATAAAAGCTCTTTATTAATATGGGAAATTGTTTCCACTGTTCCTGCTATATCTATTCTAATAGGATGATTTATATACATGGCTCTTAATGCATTAAAATATACTGAAAAGCTAGGATCATCATCATACATTCCAATCTCTTGGGCTATTATTCCCTGTTCTTTATCTACATTTTCATCTGTAAAATATGGCTCTTTTATTAATTTTACAAGCATTTCTATTGATTCGGAAAATTTATCTATTGTTTCAAAATAAAAAACTGTTTGATCAAATGAAGTATATGCATTTGACGATACTCCCATTTTGCTAAATAAATCAAGAGCATTTGCCCCTTCTTTTTCAAATAATTTATGTTCTAAGAAATGTGCTATTCCATCAGGAACTCGCAATCTTCTTCCTGACTTTATATCAACAAAGTCATTTATTAGTGAACCGTATTTTGTTCCAAATAGGCCGATTTTTTTACTAAATCCTTCTTTTTTACAAATATATACCGTAAGGCCATTTTCAAGTCTGGTTGTATATGTTACTTCTCCAAGCTCTTTGCTTATATTTACATCAATCTTACTCATTTACTTCACCTCCCAAGAAAAATATCTTCTCTATTGATATTTTATTTGCCATATCAATTACATCTTGTTTTGTAACTTTATTCATTTTTTCTATCATTTCATCTAGTGTAAGTGAGTTTTCTTTGTTTGCAAATAAATTAGAAATAAACATTTTAGCTAATGCAATCTTTGAATCATTCCATTCTTTAAGATCAGATATTATACTCTTTTTTGAAGCGTAAAATTCTTCATCAGATATATCCCCATCCTTAATTTTATTAATTTCCTTCTCAAGAACAATTTTTGCTTTTTCGAAATTTTCTTTTTGAATTCCGGCATAAATTATTATTATATCTTTAAATCTATAATATCTTGACCTAACAGTATAAGCAAGAGATTCTTTTTCTCTAAAGTTTTGAAATAGTTTAGAACTTGGAGTTCCTCCGAGTAATGCATTATACACACTTAGTTTATAGAAATCATTGCTTGTAATATCCTTTATTCTAAGACCATATGAAAGTACACTTTGTGTTGTTTCTTGACTTTGAATTATCTCTTCATTTTTGTGATTAACTTTTTGATTATATACTAAATCTTTATAATCTAATTGAGATTTTAATTTTCCCTTAAAAATATTTTCAACTCTCTCTTCTATATTTTCATATCCAGATAAATTACCTGATATGATAAATGTTATACATGAATTGCAAATAACATCACAGTATCTTTTATATAGATCCTCTTCTGATATTTTGTTTATATCTTCTTCATCCCCATACACATATATACTAAATGGTTCACCCTTGCACATTAATTCTTCCATTTTTCTTACGCCAAAACGCAATTTATCATCTTTAACTTCTTTTATTTTATTTAAAATGAATTCTTTTTCTCTATCTACTAATTGTTTATCAAATTTTTCACATGTTACATTTGGATTATATATAGCATCATACAAAAAACCTAAAACATCATCTACTACATCAGTATTATCAGGTAAATATTTTTTATTAATACACTCACATCTAAATTCTATGTTATATAGATCTCCAAATTTTTCTATACCAATATCAAAATTTGCACCATATAAAGAGTAAAGGTACATTTGAATCTCCCTTTGAGTTTTAAATTTATTATTTGACTTTGCAAGAACAGCAGATAACAAAGCATTTTCTGACATTTCCTTTTTGTTTACTGGCATTGTAAAATTTATAGAGAAATATATACTTTTAAACTTCTCACTATTTATTTTATAAATATTATTCATTTAATCACCTCTAAAAAATATAAAAGCCAAGGTATAAACTTGGCTATTAAAATTATGTTAACATTTGTTTTACCATATCACTTACAACCTTACCATCAGCTTTTCCAGCTATTTTAGGTCTTATATCTTGCATTACTTTTCCCATATCTCTTGGTGATGATGCACCAGTTCTCTGTATTGCATCCTCTACTAATTTCTTTATTTCATCAGTAGTCAACTGTTCAGGTAAATATTTTGTTAATATATCAATTTCTCTTTCTATTTTTGAAACAATATCATCTCTATTTGCTTTTTTATAATCATTTAAAGACTCTTTTCTTGATTTTATTTGCTTTGCAACAATTGCTTCCATTTCACTTTGTGTAAGAGTTTTTTTATCATCTTTTTCAACTTGTAGAATTGCTGCCCTAAGCATTGTTATTGTGTCTTTCTTCAATTCATCTTTTTCTTTCATAGCCTCTTTTAAGGCCTTTAGTAATTCTTCTTTCATTTTTATTCTCCCTTCCTTATTATTATATTTATATATTATTTTATTATACTTTATTTTTGATTTTTGTCATGATGAACAA
>USJA01000087.1 GCA_900554875.1 uncultured Clostridium sp.
AGATAGTGAGGAAAGAACAGATTACCCAATATATGCAAAAAAAGTAGCACAAGCAGTGCAATCAAAAGAATGTGAAGGTGGAATACTTTTATGTAGATCAGGGTATGGAATGACTGTTGTTGCAAATAAATTTAAGGGAATAAGAGCAGCATCAATTTCAAATGAAGAAGCAGCAAAATTTGCAAAAGCAGATGATGACATAAATGTAATAACATTAGGAGGAGATTATCTAACAATAAATGAAGCAATTTGTATAATAAGAAACTGGCTTGCCACTGAATTTAAAGGTGGAAGATATGCCGAAAGATTAGAAATGATTAATGACATAGAAAGCCAAAACATGAAATAAAACTGGAGGAATAAATATGTGGGGAAATATTGCTATTGCATTTTTACTTGCCTTTATTGTCGCATTTATGGCAACACCATATACTATAAAAATAGCTAAAAAAGTCGGAGCTGTAAGTATAGAAAAAGGAAAAAGAAGAATGCATAATAGGCAAATGCCTAAATTTGGTGGACCAGCAGTAATACTTGGTTTTTTGGTTTCTGTTGGTTACTTACTTATAGTAATGAGCTTAGAAGGTGGAATAAATTTATTTGGAGAAGAACAATATGGAAAAAAATTATTGGGAATGTTACTTGGAATAATAGTATTGGCAATTACATGCATAATTGACGATATAAAAACAATAAAACCACTAACAAAGCTTTCAGGACAATTATTAGCAGCAATAATTGTTATTTCTTTTGGAATAAGAATAGATGATATAACATTACCATTTTTACCAACACATGAGCTTAATGAAATTTTTTCATATATATTAACATTAGGTTGGATTGTTGGAATAACAAATGCAATAAATTTAATTGATGGCTTAGATGGATTATCATCAGGAATATCTGTAATATCTGCAATATCTTTATTAATAATTTTCTTACTTAATGGTTCACCTATGATATCTATATTATTAATAACAGCATTGGCAGGAGCATTAGTTGGATTTTTACCATTTAATTTTGCACCAGCTAAAACATTTATAGGAGATACTGGTTCAAACTTTTTAGGCTTTTCACTTGCAATAATATCAATATTAGGAGTTGCAAAAACATATACAGCAGTTGTTATAGTACTTCCTGTAATTGTACTTGGAGTTCCAATATTTGATACATTATGGGCAATTGTTAGAAGACTAAAAAAAGGTAAATCATTAAAAGCAATTGTAAGTGCAGATAATGGGCATTTACATCATAAATTAGTATATAAAGGATTTAGCCAAAAACAAGCAGTATTAATATTATATGGAATAAGTGCTGCATTCGGGATTTTTGCAGTAATATTATTTGATAGTGGAATATGGAAAGCTTTATCATTTTTATTAATGGTAATTGTTGCTGTTGCTTTAGGCTATAAAAACTTTGAGCATGAAAAACTAGAAAATGCAAGATTTGAATGCTTAGAATGTAAATATATATATAATCCAAAGTATGGAAATGAAAAAGCTGGAGTTAAACCAGGAACACCATTTGAGGAATTACCAGATAATTGGGTTTGTCCAGTTTGTGGCGAATCTAAAGATATGTTTGAAATACAGCATTAAAAAGGAAGAGGAAAAATGCAAGATAAAATAATAAAATTTTTAGCATATAACAAAAAAGTATCAATTGTGTGTGCTAAAACAACAAATTTAGTAGAAGAAACAAGAAAAATACACGATTTAAGTCCAGTGGCAACAGCAGCTTTTGGAAGGTTAATTACAATATCAGCAATAATGGCATCAAATATGAAAAATAAAGAAGATAAATTAACTATACAAATAAAAGGAAATGGACCAATACAAACAATGTTGGTTACAGCAAATAACATACCAGAGCTTAAAGGTTATGTAGCAAATCCTTATGTTGATATTCCGTTAAATGAATTTGGAAAACTAGATGTTGGTGGAGCTGTTGGAAATGAAGGTTATATAAATGTTATAAAAGATATTGGTTTAAAAGATCCATATGTAGGAATAAGCCCATTAACATCAGGAGAAATAGCAGACGATTTTACAAACTATTTTGCAAAATCAGAACAAACAAATTCTGCAGTTGCTTTAGGAGTTTTGGTAAATAAAGATGGAGTAAAAGCAAGTGGAGGGTATATGATAACTCCAATGCCAGATGCAACAGATGAAGAAATATTTAAAATAGAACAATCAATATTTAAAGCAGGAGCAATTTCAAAAATGTTAGATGAAAAATTAACATTAGAAGAAATAGCTAAAAAGGTAACAGGTGATGATAATGTAGAAGTTGTTGAAGATGATATTATTCCTGTATACAAATGTAATTGTTCTAAAGAAACAATGGAAAAGGGGCTTTTGGCTTTGGGAAAGAATGAATTAGAAGATATAATAAAAAATGAAAATAGTTGATTCATGGAGTATATCGGAAAGTTTGTGTAAACTTTAGACTTCTTATGATAAAAATTTTAAAATTGCATTGACAAAATTACATTTTTAAGTTAAATATATATTAACTTAGACATATTCATTTGTCAAGGTGCATTGAACAAAGCATATTAAAATTTTGATTTTGATATGCTTGTTTTTTTATATTATTAATAGCAATTATTACCATTAATCAATATCTACTCTATCTGGAAAAAATGAATGTAATTCTGCTATTGTAACTCCCCAGTTTGAATATCTTGCTGTCCATTTTTCTGTAATTATTTTTGTTGATAAATACAAGCTTTTTTCTAATGCTTGTTGTGTTGGAAAGACTCTACGTCCTCTGTTTAATTTTTTGTAACAATTATTTAAACTTTCTATTGCATTTGTTGTATACATTATTTTTCTTGTCTCTGGTCCATATTTAAAGAATGGTTGTATGTTTTCCCAATTATTTATCCAATTGTCTAACGATACTCTTCTTTTGCTCCATTTTTCTTCTAATTCAATTAAATTATTATATCCTGCTTCTTCTGTTGCTGCTTGATATATTTGCTTTAAATCTTGAGCTAATTCTTTTCTATCCTTATATGATACATACTGCAATGTATTTCGTATCATATGCACTATACATCTCTGGAATTCTGTCATTGGATATACTGCTCCTATGGCTTCCTTTAACCCTTTTAAACCATCTGAACACATTATTAATATATCTTTTACTCCTCGATTTTTTATTTCATTTAATATACTTGTCCAATACTTTGCACTTTCTGATTCTCCTATATAAAATCCAAGTATCTCTTTTTCTCCTGTCATTGTTACTCCTAATGCTATGTATACTGCCTTTTTTACTACTATTCCATCTTGTTTTACATTGAAATATGTTGCATCTACGAATACTATTGCATATTGCTCTTCTAACTGTCTCTTTTGCCATTCTCGTATCTCTGGTATTATCTTATCTGTTATTGCGGTTACCATATCTGGACTTACTTTTACTCCATAAAGTTCTTGCATTTCTTCATATATATTTTGATTTGACATTCCTCTTGCATACATTCTTATTATTTTTTCTTCAATGCTTGATATATCTTTTTGTCCTTTTTCTACTATTATTGGATCAAATGTTCCTTGTCTGTCTCTTGGCACATTTAATGTTATATCTCCCTCTGTTGAATGTACTGTCTTTGGGCTATATCCATTTCTATAATTTTCATTATTTTCTATATATTCGTTTTTTTCATATCCTAAATGTTCTGTTAATTCTGCATTCAACATTTCCTGTATTGTATCCTTAAATAAATCCTTTATTGCTTCTTGTATGTCTCCTGTTGTTTTTAAATCATTGCTTTTTATAAATTCCTGTATTAATTTTCTTCTTTCTTCACTTATTTTTTCTCTTTTTGCCATATTTAAAACCTCCTTATGACTTTTTTATTTTATCATAAGAAGGCTTATTTTTAAACTTTACACAATTTTTTCTATATACTCCCTTTCGCTATAGCGAAAGGTGGACATAACTTATTTGTTAAGTCAAAAGTAACAACACCAATGTGAAGAATAGATATGGATCATTTACTTTTTCATTATATAAAAAGAACAAAATACATAAAAGAAGGACATCATCATAATATAAATTAATTCCGAAAAAGCTGAATAATGGAGGCGACTCTTGTTGTTTAGCTTTTTCTTTTTTGGGTTTAGTAATATTGCTTTTGTATGATGAAGGTCGATAATTTAGGTTATTACGAGAATTCATTGGTGCTTGTGAATTTTGTCTATTATTTTGAGTATATGGGGTGGAATAATATGGATTTCTATTTTGTGGCTGAGCTCTACTATTATTTCGTATGTATTCTTGCTTTTGCTGTTGTATATTTTTATAAGCACTTGGATTCATATAACGCATGTAATTTGGAAGTCCGAAGTAGGGATAATTAGCTACCATTCTTATCACCACCAGATTGCCTCATTAATTCGAAAACTTTTTCCATGTTAAATAATTGAATGTATTCATCAACTTTTGCCTGTCTGCTAGGCTTCAAATATGGTTTTAACGAACGAAGTAAATTTACACCAGAATTGTTAGAAGGACTGTTCATGGCACTAATTATTTTCTGCATTTTCATCATAGTGTTAATATCTATGTTTGGCATTGATTGCTCAGAATTAGTAGCTTCAGAAGAATTAGCTTGATTTACATATGAATTCATATTAGAATCAGTTGTATTTGCAGTGGTATTATTTCCAGTATTAGCACCATTTTGAGCAGAGTTATTCTGTAATGAATTAAGCATTTCTTTTATATTATCTGGAATTTGTTTCCCTTCCATCATAGAAGAAAAACTTTTTAACATATCAGCCATATCTGCCATAAAAATTCAGTCCTTCCAATAAAATTAATTATTTTTGTTATTCATTTGTTTCAGTATTTCCTCAGGGCTCTTATTTCCAAGCATTTTAGAAACTTGATTCATTTTCTCTTCAAGCTCTTTCTTATCCATATTAGATATCATATTCATCATATCATTAAAATTCATTTCAGACATATTAAATTCATCCTTTCCTGTTTTACTTAGAGGCTTAGCTTCTAAGTAAATTATATTCCAAGACAAAAATATAATACCATTGTTTAAATGGTATTATATAATATTCTGTATTATAAATTTTGTTACATGTGATTATATTTTTTATATAATTCTAATGCAGTCTCTGGAGTTTCGTTTCCCGTAAATGATTTAATTGGGGCAAATTCTTCACTCGGATTTACTTCC
>USJA01000088.1 GCA_900554875.1 uncultured Clostridium sp.
AAATTATTATATATAAAAGGTTGTTTTCAAAAACCTAACGAAACTTTACGCTATCTTTTTTAACAATTGTATTGAATATTTATCACATAATATGTTATAATATAATATGAAAGTTATATTATATTATATAAAAAAATAATTATTTATTTGGAGGTACTTTATGCCAGAAAAATTTTATATTGAAAGAGAGCTTAGACCTTTTATACAAATATTGCATAAGAACTCTGTTTTCAATATACCAAGAGAAAAGATTCACATAAAGAAACTAAAAAAGATTGGAATTGAGAACATAATTTATATTCAAATTTATGATGACTATTTAATAACCATTTGTTCTACAACAGAAATATCTTTTAAAGATCCGCAATTATATAAAGATATATTGTGTATTTTATAAGAAAAAAATAGAGATGAATAAAATCATCTCTATTTTTTTATATAAACATTTAAGCTACTACTAATTTAATTCTACAGTATCATCATCTAATATTTTTAAAGCAGTATCACTTTTTAGGCAAACCATAGGTCGAAATCCATGGCTATTATTAGCAGTTCCATCAGATGTAATACCTCCATCATAGTAGAAAATCATAATACCTCCTTGACTAGGTGAAGCTAACCAAAAGCCCTCCCCACTACCATCTCTTAAATTAAACAAAGTTTCATATCTATCTAATCTATCAAAACGATTTAAATAACTACTAAATCCTGCTTCCTCTCCACCATTTGAGACTAAATATCCATAATATCCATTAAGATAGCTATCATTTTCAACTTTAGTCTGATATTGCTCAACATTGTTATATACTTTTTTATTATATGATTTAAATAACAATTCTATTGTTGGTCCACCAACTACATACTCTGCATATTGACCTTTATCTTTGAAACTTTGAGTCCAAATATCTTTATCCATCATATATGCTATTGCTTCTGAATACCCTGCTCCCTTCTTAAGCGTAACATTTTTTTCTTCTAAATATTTAAAAAATTTTGAATTTAGATACTGTAATTTTGAGTCTGTAATACCTTCCGCTCCATTTGGATATTTTTCAATTACATTATCAAAAGGTGCAGCCTTGGGTCTTTTTGAATCTGTATTTTCAAGCTTTGCACCATCTTTAGAAGGTACTAGTGCTAAATTTACAGCCCCTGTTGGTATAAGATAAATATTGTTTTCATCTGCATAAAAAACTTTCCATGTTATATCCTCACCAGTAGAGTTATTTTCTAAAGTATAATTTGATACATTTTTTCCATAATAAGACGAATCAACATCTTTTGCAAGAACTCCATCAACTTCTTTGGCCGGTTTTCCATCTGTCCTTATCCCTAAATCTTCAGTCCATTTTTTTTCTTTATCTTTTAGGTTAATTGTTCCCACCAATTCATCATCTACTATTATGTACTTATCTTTATATTTTTCGTAAAAACTTGGAATTTTTTCTTTAATTTCTTCATATACAGAAGTAGTAATTGAAATATCTCTTTGACCTTGAACATTCATGTATTCCTTTGAAACAGTCATTGCAAGTTCATCTTGAAATCCTCTTACTTCTTCTTTAAATGCAGCCTCCTTTGCACTTTCTATAGGGTTATTATTTGTTATTGTTAAAATAACAACTGCTGCTAATATTATTATAACTATAATAGTAATAATAAGTACAATTAGCGATATTCCTCTTTTGTTTTCTTTCATCTTTTAACCTCCCATGAATTAAAAAGAATTTTATTAATCATATATCTACATGCTTATATATTACCATAAACCTAAACTATATGCAATAAAAAAAATTTAATTCATTAAACATTAATTTTTTTTACAATTATACATTTTTTACCATTTCACATATAACATCAGCTGATTTTTCTACTCCAAAGCTATCACTGTTTATACATAAATCATAATTTTCCTTATTTCCCCATTCATTTGAAGTGTAATGTTTATAATGGTTACTCCTTAATTTATTAATTTTATTTATCTGTCTTTTTGCATCCTTTTTATTTATATTAAATCTTTCAACGGCTCTTTTTATTTTGTTTTCCTCTGTACTATATATAAATACGTTAAAAGTATTCTCCATATCTTTTAGAATAAAGTCAGCACATCTACCAATTATTACGCATGAACCTTTACTTGCAATTTCTTTTATCACTTTTTCCTCTTCTATAAATATTTCATCTGAATTGTTAAGTGATGAATAATATATATTGTTTAAAAGTTCAAGATTACTTCTTTTTTGATCATTATCTTCGATATAATCTAATGATAGACCTGTTTTATCAGCTATCATTTTCAAAATTTGTTCGTCATATAATTTAATACCCAATTTTTCTGCAACAAGTTTTCCAACATATCTACCACCTGAACCATATTCTCTTGAAATAGTAATGATAATGTTATCTATTTTTTTCTTTGCATCTATTTTCTCATTCATATCTATGGATGAGTGGTTTTCTTTTTTTTGTGCTTTATTCAAGTTTTTAATTTCAAATACCAATAACGTTCCCGAAATTAAGAAAGCTAATCCATCTGCCACAGGGCCTGCATGCAAAACTCCTAAAACGCCAAACATATTTCCAAGTATCACCATGCTTGGTACTAAGAAAAGTATTTGCCTTGAAAGTGAAATAAATGCACTTTTTACACTTTTACCAATTGCTTGAAAAAATATTCCTGATGGTATTTGAATTCCATTTACAATTACAAGCATTAAATATATTCTAAATGCAAGGCATGCAAAGTTTTTATACAAATCTCCCTCATTTCCAAAAAGTAATATTAATTTATCTGGTATTGCCTGGAAAAGTATAAATGCAACTGTACTAACTATAATACTGGTAATAAGAACATATTTTAAAGTTTGTTTTACCCTATCAAATTTTTTAGCACCATAGTTAAATCCGATTATTGGCTGAGCTCCCGCTGCAATTCCAATTATAAAGCTATTTAGTATTTGACTTATTTTCATAACAATTCCAAGAACTGTTATTGGAATTTCTGAACCAAACTCAGACATGGCACCATATTTTTTAAGTAAGTTATTTTCAAATGCAATTACTACAACTATACTAATTTGAGTAATAAAACTGCTAATTCCAAGTTTTGATACCATAGAGGCAACCTTGAAGTTAAACTTAAAATCTTCTTTTAATAACTTAATTGATTTAAATTTTCTTATATATAAAATATTTAAAACAAAGGTTACAATCTGACTTATTACCGTTGCAATTGCAGCCCCTTTTACTCCCATTTTAAAAACAAATATAAAGATAGGATCGAGAATAATGTTAAGAACTGCTCCTATTAGCATTGATTTCATTGCATATTTTGGATTGCCATCTGCACGAATGATTGAATTTAATGTTGTTCCTATCATCATAAATGGAAGACCAATTACAATAACATATCCATAACCAGTTGCATAAGGTAAAAATTCATTTGTACAGCCAAATACGTTTAATAAAAATGGCAGAAATATTATTCCTAAGATACAAAATAGCACCGAAATTATAACGGATATTATAATGCCATTAGCTACTCCCCTTTTTGCTTCTTCCTTTCTCTTCTCGCCTAGCATTAAGCTTAAGAAAGCCGATGCACCATCTCCAAACATAAGTGCAAAAGCAAGACATATCATTGTAAGTGGAAAAACAACATTTGTCGCTCCATTTCCTAAATATCCAACACCCCAGCCTATAAATATCTGGTCAACAATATTATATAATGAATTAACAACCAAAGATATTATGCATGGTACTGAAAATTTTCTGATTAATTTACTAATTTTTTCTGTTCCAAGTATATTTTCTTTCTGTCCCATAATAACTCCTTTCACGTAGAAAAAACGCAATACCAATACAGTATTGCATTTTTGCAACTAAGTTATTATATCACATTTTTTTTTAACAGTAAAGTATAATTTTATATTTACACATTTACTTTTGTACAAGTTCATCATTTAATATATATTCAAAGGTATCCATATTTACTTGCAAATGATTTAATAATTTCTTTGGTAAAAATGTATATCTCTTAATATTATTTACATCAATCCAAAAGAATTCTAATTTATCTTTTTTTCTTTCTTCTATAGCATCAATTTTTTCTTTTTTATATAATGATTTATCAAGTAACTCAAGTTCATGCACAATTAATATCTCATGATATTTCTTTCCTTTTTCTTCGAAAAAATTTTCAACATAAGCAACAGGCTTTACATACTCAGTATCAGCTCCAATTTCCTCTTTAATTTCCCTTTTTAATGCAGTAATACTGTCTTCTCCAGACTTAATTCTTCCACCAATTAAAGTAATATGTTCCTTATTTTTATCATGATGAACTAATATCTTGTTTTGATTTTTAATCACGGCACCCACTCTAAAGTTAAATAAATTATCACCAATATCAATACTTATATCCATATGACACCTCCACAATTATATTTAATGAATTATATCATATTTTAAAATAAATTTCAACTTTCTAACTTAATTAATGAAAGAAATTTTTCATATCAATATTTCCACACATTTCATCTAATTTTTTATCTGAATACCAATCATCACCTTCTATTTTACCATATTTTAGCACACAAATCTCTGTCCCTTTATCCAAAAATAAATTATGAGCCACATTCTTTTTTATTAATATCACTTCACCCTCTTTAGCAATTTTCTTTGATATTTTATCATCGATTTTTGTAACCATTAATATTTTACCGCTTTGTACAACATATACCTCGTTACATAATTTATGAAAATGTGAATTTTGCCATTGAAGTTTATCACCACTTTTAGTAATACTATATATTGTATCCTCATCAATTTTAAATCTATATCTAAGCTCAGTATTTGGCATTTTTTCTACTGAAAACAAAACTTTATTTTTTTGCATTTTTTCATTTTCTTTTTTTAATTCCATTTATCCTTGCCTCTCTTAAAAAATAATTATATATTCTGTCTCTTACATATTCAATATCTTCCACAAAATTTTCTAAAACTCGACCGATTATTACATTTTTTAACTTTATTTTTTCTTTATTTTCACTTTTAGGGCAAACATTTTCTACTGGCTCTTCTATTGGCTGTGATTCTATTGTTTTACCCGTTCCATTATCAGTTACTGGAGGTTTATTATTA
>USJA01000089.1 GCA_900554875.1 uncultured Clostridium sp.
GCTTTGGACTTTTATTTACAATGGTTACAATTATTGAAAAAAATAATTGTAATATATACAATAGGTATTGCTTTATAGATAGAACAGTAAAAGAAGAGGAAATCGTTATAAAATTAACACAATTTAATAATGAAAATAAAAGTAAAGTTATAGCAAGATTAAAAAATGGAGATTTTTCTGATATTTACACTTTATCAGGTAAGGTGGAAATAAAATACAATTGACAAAAACATCTCTTTTGTATAAAATATATACAAAAGAGGTGTTTTTATGTATTCGCATTTTAAAGGAATAATTGAGGATGTATTTGAGGATAGAATAATTTTAGATGTAAACAATATAGGATATGAAATATATATGCCGGAAAGTGAAATAATAAGTATAAAAGATGAGAAAAGTGAGATAAAAATATATACACATTTACATTTAAGGGAAGATGATATGAAACTTTTTGGTTTTATATCAAAGAAAAACTTAGAATTCTTTAAAAAACTAATAAACGTAAGTGGAGTTGGACCAAAGATGGCTATTGGAATTATATCCAATATTTCTCCAAGTGACATGTGTTTAGCAATTGCAACTGAGAATATTATGGCATTAAAGGCAATTCCTGGAATAGGCCCTAAAATGGCACAAAAGATTATATTTGAGCTTAAGGATAAAGTACAAAAAGAAGAGTTAGATATTTTAGTAAGAAAAAGTGAGTCAAATGCTAAAAATAATAAAAATATAGGTGAAGCAATAACTGCTTTAGAAGTTTTAGGATATTCTAAAAGGGAACTTAACGAGGTTATTGAAAAAATAAAAATAACAGATGAAAAAGTCGAAGATATAATTAGAATAATACTAAAAGAAATGCAAAAATAGTAAAAATATGTAGACAAATATTATGTTTTATGATATGATTTTAAGGGTATAATAGTAGTATTATACAGGTTGATTATGAAAGGAAAGAACATATGATAGAGTTCGTAAATGTTAGTAAAGAATATAATCATGGGGTAAAAGCTTTAGATAACATTAATATAAAGATTAATAAAGGTGAGTTCGTTTTCTTAGTTGGTCCATCTGGATCTGGAAAATCCACTTTTTTGAAACTAATGATAAGAGAAGAAAATGCCACATCAGGAAAAGTTATTATTGATGGAAGTAACGTAAATGAGCTAAAAGAAAAAGAAGTACCATATTTGAGAAGGAAAATTGGATTTGTGTTTCAGGATTTTAGACTATTATATGATAGAACTGTAGCTGAAAATATTGAATTTGCTTTAAGAGTTATAGAATCCTCAGAAAGAGAGATTAAAACACAGAAAAAAGCTGTTCTTGAAATGGTTGGGTTAACAGGAAAAGAAGATGCTTATCCAAATCAATTATCAGGTGGTGAGCAACAACGTGTTGCACTGGCACGAGCTATGGCAACAAAACCTCCAATTATAATTGCAGATGAACCAACTGGTAATCTTGATCCAACAACTGCAGGAGAAATTTTTAAAACTTTAAATGAAATCAATGCAAGAGGTACAACGATCCTTGTTGTAACACATGCAAAAGACATTGTAGATAGAATGGGAAAAAGAGTTATTGCCCTTGATCATGGAAAAATTGTAAAAGATGATATGAAAGGGGGATACTAAAAATGACTACTAATTCATATTTAATAAAAGAAGGATACGAAAATTTAAAAAAACATGGATCTAAGACTTTTTCAACAATGCTAATTATATGTGCAACAATGCTTGTACTTGGTATTTTTATAGTTTTATTTACAAACGTAAATAAAAATGTTGAAACTGTAAAAGTTGAACAAGGAATACAGGCTTTCATAGAGGATACAGCAACAGATGCAGATATTGAGTACATAAAAGATGCAATAAAAAAAATTGAAGGTGTTGGTGAAATACGTTATATAAGTAAAGATGAAGCATATGAAGATGCAAAAAATGTATTTAAGGATCAGGAATACTTTTTAGAAGGATTGGATAAAGTTCAAATTTTTCCAGCATCTTATGTTGTAAAATTTGCAGATATTGAAAAGGCTGATAATATAAAGGCACAAATAGAGAAAATAGATGGAATATATAAAGTTAAGTATAATTCATCAACAATAAACGCTGTAATTTCAATATCAAAAATAGCAAATATATTTTTACTTGGAATAGGTGTTGTCCTACTCGTTGTAAGTGTGTTTATAATTTCAAATACAATAAAACTTGCAGTTTACTCAAATAAACGTGAAATATTTATTATGAGATATATAGGAGCAACAAATAAGTTTATAAAAAAACCATTTGTAATAGAGGGAGCCATAATGGGGTTATTATCAGCATTAATATCATTTATGCTAATATCAATTGCTTATGTTGTAATATATGCAAGAATTCCAAAGGTTGGATCTTCTCTAGGTGTGTTTGGTTTTATACCTTATTCATCATTATGGTGGTTAATACTTGCAATATATGTTGTATTAGGACTATTTATTGGAATACTTGGAAGTAGTATATCAATAAAAAAATACCTAAAAGCATAGGTGAAAAAATGTTAAAATTAAAATATATAAATAGACTGTTTTTAGTACTTTTCTTTTGTTTAGGATTTACTATTATTAGTAATATAAATGCAGAAAGTACTTTGTCAAAATATAACAAGGAACTTCAAGAAGTTAAGGAAAAAGAAAAAGAAAATGCAAGTAAATTAACGGGTATACAAAAAGATATTGCTGAGTATAACTACGAAATAGCAGATTTAGATGATAAGATGATGGAAGTAACTTCTGATCTTGCCGATTTGCAGATTAAGCAAGAAAAATTAAGTCAAAGTTTAGAAGAAAATGAGGAAGCATTAAAAGATTCTTCAAAGTTATATAACAAGGTTGAAAAAACATATGAATCAATGGTAAGAACGGTTTATGAAAATGGATTTCCAACGATATTTGAATTTTTGGCCTCATCAAAAAGTGTAGCAGATTTTTTGATGAAAATTGAAACATATGAAAACGTTTTAACATATAACAGAGATATAGTTACAAATGCAAAAGCAAAGAAAAATTATATAAATTATGTTAAAAAGAATGTTGAAAAACAAAGGGGAGAAATATCTCAATTACAAGCCGATGCAAGCAAAAAAATGGAAAAGCTTAACAAAACTCTTGAAGAAAAACAAAAAGTTATGAATGAATTGCAGACTTCTCAAAGCAAACTTCAAGCAAGCTCAGAAGAATTAACAAAACAAAAAGAGAGTGCACTTAAAAAAATTGATGATGAAATAGAAAAGGCATATAGAGCATCACTTAACGGAAATAATACAGTTGATGGAAGTAGCACTGAATTTACAGGTGGTAATTTTGCATGGCCTGTACCAGGATATAACATAATAACTACAACATTTGGTTTTGTATATTATTTAGTTAACCCTGGTGGAAGTGCACATACAGGCTGTGACATAGCAGGCTCTGAGATTTTTGGGAAACCTATTGTTGCAGCTGAGTCTGGAACAGTGATTGTTGCTGGTTATAATGCGGGAGGCTATGGAAATTACGTTATGATAAACCATGGAAAATGTACTGAAGATGGAAATAATTATATAACACTTTATGGACATGCAAGTGCACTTGCGGTAAATACGGGGGACACTGTAACTAAGGGACAAACAATTGCATATGTTGGAAGTACAGGAAATTCTACAGGACCACATTTACACTTTGAAATGAGAATTAATGGAAAAATTACAGATCCATTGGTTCAGTATCCATCGTTAAGTTTTGATATAAGATAATAAAGGAGGGAGAAAATGAAAAGTAAAATATTCAAAAAGATATTAGTAAGTACAGCTTTATTTGGAATAATGTTTTCAAATCTATTTGGAGTATTTGGATTAACTACAACTCAAAAAAAACAAAATGTTGATAAACAAATTGAAGATAATAACAAAAAAATAGCATCAACTGAAAGTGAAGCAACTGAGTATTTAAATCAGGTAGATGAGCTTAATAAAAAAATATCTGAATATACTAATAATTTATCAACATTGGAAGCTAAGGTCGAAGAAGTTAACAAAAAAATAGAAGAATATGAAAATGATTTGCAAAATTCATCTCAAAGATTTAGCAGTGCAGAAGATTTATACTCTGTAAGACTAAGATCAATATATGAAAATGGAATGCCAAATGTAATTGATATACTTTTTGAATCTAAAGGAATAACTGATTTTTTCTCTAAATTGAATGTATATCAAAGTGTTATTGAGTATGATAAGTCAATGGTAAATAATATTGATGGAGAAAAAGAGTATATTGATAATATAAAAAGCGATATAGAAGTTCAAAAAGTTCAGCTTGATCAATTAAAATATGACGTACAAAAAGCAACAAATACGCTAAATGACGCAAAATCGCAAAAACAGGCTAAAGTTGATGAATTAAATAAATCTAAAGAAAAACTTCAAGCTGTAAATTCTGTTTTAAACAAAGAGGCAGAAAGTTTAAATGCACAAATTGCAGCGGAAATTGCAGAAAGGGAAAAGAAAAAGTCGCAAAACAAATCTTCTAATAATGGAGGTAGTACAGGAGGAGGCTCTTCTACTGTCGTTAATTCAAATGGTAAATTTGATTGGCCATTAAAAGGATATGGAAAAAATAGAATTACAGCTACTTTTCCAAGTTATCCTGATGGCTCTAGGCACGATGGAGTAGATATAGGGGTTCCAATAGGAACACCTGTATACGCTGCTGCAGCTGGAGAAGTAGTTGTTTCAAGATATTATTTAACTGGGGATTATGATGGATCATATAGGCAAGGTTATGGTAACTATGTTATGATTGATCATGGTGACTATTACACGTTATATGGTCATTTGAAATATAAACAGGTCGTATCGGCTGGACAAACTGTAAGTAAAGGACAGCTAATAGCATATACAGCTAGTACAGGAAATTCATCTGGACCTCACTTACATTTTGAAGTTAGAAAGAGTAGCTCATATGGAAGTGCAATAAATCCAATGCAATTTTTCAATTAATAGTAAAATAAAACATAAAAATAAAAAAATATGTAAAAAACTATTGACTTATTTTTGTTTTTAT
>USJA01000090.1 GCA_900554875.1 uncultured Clostridium sp.
CAGATTATTAACTTCAACTTTTTTTTCAAATGACATATTATAGTTTTCTTTTACTAAGTTATTTATAACTTGATCTTTATTATATGATGTTATTTTATCTACTCCATAGGTTATTAAACTGAAAATACTTGCTACAATTAATACAATAAATGTCAGAATTATGCCAGCTGCATCATATTTTATATCTAAATATTCTTTTTTACTATAGTAAATTACTTCAATTCCAAGTATTATTAAAATTACAGGCCAGAACATAGTTACATATTTTACTATTTGTATATCTAAAAATAGCTGCAAAATTATTAATACTCCAATTAAAACTAATGTGATTCCAAATGTTACTCTACCAACCCTCTTCACATTTTTTTTATTTTCCTCGTTTTTTACTTGTTCCATTTTAACCTCCTAATTTTACTACTTTTTAGCTATACATTTTATACCAAATACAATGGATATAGAAGCAATTATAACCGGTGGCATATATCTCATTACAGTATTTATAGCTTTATATATTACTGGGATATTAAATTCATAGGAAAGTCTTCTTAAGACTGTACCAAATAACAAATATACTCCAAATATCAAAAGTATTACTCCAAGAGTTGTCTTTTTACTATTTGTATTTTCTTTTCCTTTTCTGTTAAACATTTCTTTTATATCTTCACTATCCCAAATAAATATATCTTCTGGGTATTTATCTTCCTCTTTTTTGTTTCGTATATTCCATGTATCAAAAAAGCTGTATGCATATATAACTATAGCAGGAATAGCAAATATTCCCATAGATGTTATAGCAGAAATACCTATTGTTAAACTAAAAAGTATAAGTATTGAAACTCCCCTTTTCATATATCCTTGATACATTTGCCCTATTCCAGGCAAGAAACTAAAACAAAAAGTAAAAAATCCATTCTTTTTTTTCATCATTTTTCTCCCCCTTTTATATCTAATGGTTTCATAAGCATATCACTAAAACTTGAAAACACATCTTTAATATTTTCATTTGCAACATATAATTTTTCATTGCCGGCATATGAATTTTCACCATCAAAGTTTATGAATGATACTTTCCATACAATAATAGCAAAAGCTGTACAAGCTGCTATTTTACAAATATTTAAAAAATTACTAGTTGCTGCCTTTGGTGTCTTAGTTTTATTTATTAGCCTACTATTTATTTTCTTTTCTAACGTTGAAGGTACTTCGATATCTTTAATTTCAATTTTATCTATATATTTATTAAATTCTTCTTCATTTTCTAATAAGTTATTTATTAATTTTATTTTTTCATCATTCATAAGAAATCTTCTCCTCCTTCTTTTATCATAATTTCTTTTAGTATTTTTTTTGCTCTATATAACTGTGTCTTTAATGTCGCTTTTGTTTTATTTTCTCTTTTTGAAAGTTCATCAAGCGAAATTCCCCTTATATAGTAATCATATACTAAAGTTTTATATGGTTCTTTTAATTCTTTTATTTTGTTTTGTATGTATTCTATATTTTCATTTTCAAGAATTTCTTTTTCTATGCTATTCTTTTCTTTGTACATATTAAGGATTTCAGGATCATCATCCGTCATATTTTCTATTTTTTTAGACGTACTTTTTAAATAATCTCTACATTTATTAAGTGCAATTTTACATGTTATATTTTTTATTTCTTTTTCATTTAAATTCATATATTTATCAAAATTACAATATAGAGCTAAATATGTTTCCTGAGTTAGATCCTCTGCATCTTTTGTATTTGATAGCATATCAAAACATATTTTGTATATAAGTTTAGAATATTTTTGTATTATTAATTCAATGTTCACATATACTACCTCCCCCAAAAAATATGTTACAATTAATATAACTGAATATTTTAAAAAAAGTTAACAAAAAAGAGGTAAAATTATATATTACCTCTTTTTATATACAATAAATTTATTTTTCCTTATTTAAAATACTATCTATATCAACAACTCTATCATGCTTTATTGGCTCCCATTTACAGTCTTTTTTTACCATACAGATTATATTAATTGGAATCCATGATACCATAAATATTGCTAGTGTAAAGATACCCTTAAATGTTTTTGCGAAACCTTTTTTCTCAAGCATTACGACAAATGCAGCTGTAGCAACTGTGCATATATATGCAAGTGCCATTGACATCATTTTATTGTTATATGCAAATTTTATAACGTCTGAAACGTTTAGTCCAAGTAAATTATATACAAACAACATGAAAATAACAACAAAGGTTATAACTTGTATAATTGGGGCAAGGAAAAATAGTCCCATATCCAAAGCTTGTGGTATCCCTTCTTTAAGCCAAGTTTTTATTAACTTTCCAGAATACTTATTCATACATTGTATTGTACCAACTGACCAACGTTTACGTTGTTTCCAAGAAGCACTAAATGATAAAGGTTGTTCATCATATGTAATTGCTTCTTTAACATATGCTATTCTTTCATTGTTTAGTGCACACTGTGCTGCAAATTCAATATCCTCAGTCATAGTAACTGTAGAGAAACCTCTTTCCTTTATAACATCTCTTGAAATAACAAATCCAGTCCCATTTATTGATGAAGACCATCCCATTTTCATTCTTGCTTCGTTAAAGAAGAAGTTTTGTACAAGATAGAACAATGAATAGCAACTTGATACCCAACTATCAGATGGATTTTTTGTATCTCTGTTACATTGTGCTACCCTAAATCCAGAACATAGGGCATCATTCATCCTTCTTAAAAACTTTGGATGAACAATATTGTCAGCATCAAATATACAATATGCTTCATATTCAGGATTATTATTCATCATAAAATCAAATGTAAATTTAAGTACATCTCCCTTTGATTTTACAGGAACTGTACAATTTATAATTTTTGCTCCCTTACTTCTTGCAACTTCCTCAGTATTATCTGTACAATTATTTGGTATAACAAATACATCATAAAGATCCTTTGGATAATCCTGTTTATTCAAGCTTTCAAGTAGGTGACCTATAACACTACTTTCATTTCTAGCAGCAATGAGAACCGCCATCTTTTTGGTTGGTTTATATTTTCTAATTTTATTTTTTCCTTTACTTTTTTTAAATACAAAAAGCCCTGTTACAAAATAATATAAAAAATATGCCATTATTATTATATCAATTGAGTAGTATAAAATTTTTAAAATAATTTTTAATACTTCCATAATCTCCACCTTTTTAATAAAACTCTATTTATCATTATACCACCATTTTTTCCTTATGTCAAACATTGTATACGTTTAAGATATTTTGTAATAAAAATGAAATATTTGTAAAATATTATACACCAAATTGTACAATTTGGCCATTTCCCGCATTATCTTCAACATAAATTGATATATACGAAGTATCTTTATCTACTTCTATAATATTATCTTTAACTTCTTTTCCATTATTATTAAAATATATTTTTCCAGTATTTGTGTTATCTATTTTGCCTGTATCATACTTTAAAACTTTTATTCCGCTAGTTAAATCATTTGTAACAACCTTATATATTTTTTTATCCATATTAAAATCATTAATCTTTGAAATATAAACTTCGGGTAAGTCCTTATCAATATTATCAACTTTTAAACTTGCATTCTTTTCTTCTCCATTATCATTATATTTTATATTAATATATCCATTATTTTCAATTTCAAATGTATAAGTTATATATATATCATCTTGAATTTTGTTATAATTAGTTATACTACTACCATTAAAAGTTGGGTCATTACACTCATATTTTAAAGGAACTTTTATACTGCATTTAACATCATTATTTGACCATTCTTTGGGATTTGTTTCAAAAATAATAGCACTTGAAGCAGTGACTTCACTTGATTTGCTATTATATTCTAATAAATTTTTTAATTCATCTGTTAATGTATAATATGTATTATTTCCAATTTTTAGTCCTTTAGCATAATATACGATTCCTGTTTTAATTGAAAAAACATATATATCATCATCAGTTTGACTTACACCTCTAGTTAAGCTATTTAAGTCAAGTTTTGTATAATCAATCTTGCTTAAGTATAATTTATTATCTATTATTTCTTCTGCATTATCAGTAAACTGCTTTTTTACATCAGAAGATGCTCCAGTTAAATCTATTGTAACAAAATCTGAAATTGGATAATCTCCATCATTTTTTGTTCTATATCCATCAACACTCTCTTGTACCATCTTAATTTCCGATGCAAATACAATCTTTTTAGATGTATTTGCAGTATTAATTCCTGTGTAAGTTATTACAGAAACTAAGGTAATCATTACAGCAATTGTTACTACTAATGTAACCATTGCTATTCCTTTTTTCATACAAATACACCTCCTATTTTATACCATACCTTGCTTTATCTACAATATAATTATGCTTTATTTCTTCTTCTGTTAAGGCTCTATTATATATTCTTATTGAATATATTTTTCCTTTCATTCTATAGTTATTATTTCCATAAAAGCCAAAAGCTATTGGATAGGATGATGGAAGAGCCCATGATTCACTTGCTAAATTGTTTGTCAATCTTTCTGAATTAAGATACATTAAATCTGGATCATATTGCACTGATATTGAATTTTTCTTATACAAATTCTCTACCAAATACCTTTTCTTCACATGCCCTAAAGAAAAACCTTTATCTTTTACTGGACTCCATGCCATACATTTTAAATTATTTCCAAAAGAGGCTATATATACATATTCATTTTTTTCTTCTAGTTCCAATACTATTTCCACGGATACAACATCTAATGCTTTTTCTGAATACATTTTAGAGTCGTTACCATTAAGATACATATTATTAGAATTTATTACAACATTTTCTAATGTAAGATCATTATTATTTCCACTTAGGTCTTCCCATATACTACTACTTGTACTATGTCCATTTCTCGTGTTTTTTACTCCATCAAGTAACAGTACAAGCCCATTACTTACATAGTCCATAATATTATTTTCATTTAATCTAATATATTCTATGTGATAATTTCCTGATTTATCTTCAATATATACTGTTATA
>USJA01000091.1 GCA_900554875.1 uncultured Clostridium sp.
GGATCATACCCCGGTCAGTTCTTTTAAAGAATGAAACTCATAACCCATTTCTTCCCATTTGGTAAGAAGTTCATCCAGAATTTCGGCATTGGTGGAAGAAGTGTTGTGAAGGAGGACAATTGCTCCGGGATGAATGCGCGTCAGCAGTTTCTGAAAAGCCTCTTCTCTGGAAGGCTGCTGATCCTGAATCCAGTCGACATAGGCAAGACTCCAGAAAAAGGTGGAATATCCCAGTTCTTTTGCCATCGAGAGATTTTCTGTGCTGTAGATACCGCGTGGAGGACGGTAAAATTTTGTCATAGCCTCCCCGGTCAGCGAGGTATATAATTCTTCCACATCCTGAAGTTCTTTTTGGAAAGCGTCCATTGAGGAAATCTGTGGCAGATCGGGATGTGTCATAGTGTGATTCCCTATGATGTGGTCGTCTGCCAGGATACGTCTGATCAGATCAGGATTATCTTTTATAAAATTGCCGACTACAAAAAAGACAGCAGGTGCCTGATGCTTCTTCAGTGCATCAAGGATTGCCGGAGTATTTCCGTTTTCGTATCCGGCATCAAAGGTCAGATAAATGATTTTCTGGTCTGTATCGCCGGCATAGTAGGCATTGTACTGTTTAAGATCATCAATGGAGGCGTTTCCGGCAGGACGTTTCCCCTCCTCCTGAAAGCTTAATCCCCAGCCCGTGGACTGAGCAGCAGAAGAAGTTTTTTGGGAACGGGGAATTTGCCCGGTGAAAATACCCAGCGTACTGCCAAGAATAAAGGCAGTTACCATCAGAAGAAGAAAGCGAAGAATAAAGGAGTTTTTCAGGCGGCGAAAGAAAAGAGAAACATAAGATAGCATGGAGATCTCCGGCGGACTTTTGATTCAATATATGCGCAAGGGCAAAAAAATAGAGCCATCAGATTTTTATTTTCTGGTGGCTCTTTTAAAATTCATTATCCAATGGATTTTACCTCCTGTATTTGTTTAAAACATCTGGAATTAAAAAATTACCCAAAAATATATGCTTAAATATAAATTGCTATGCATATGCTTTAGGTATTATGGAACCTTCCCCTGAAAATAAGGTTCTATATATTCCTGGATTTACAACTGAAAATTTGGTTGATTATTCATCTCCTGAAAATTTTTTAAAAAAAGTCTGTGAAGATATGAATAATCTTGGGATAAAATATCGGAAATTTGGTGTGTATGACCATGATATAGTATTAAATAACAATGAGTATTTAATACAAGTATTGTATATAGAGCCAAATAAAGAAAATTTTACTAAGGGAAGCTTTCATTTTATAAGAAAAAGCAGATATGATTTTTGGTTTTCTAAACCCGGTTGGATACATCAGCCTATTCTAGAAAATATTATAGACGTAAAAAATTACAGCAATTTCCAGATTGTAAAATGCAAATATCAATTTTGTGTGATTGAATATAAGAACATAGGATATTTTGCTGTTGCGGAAAGTTAAAAATAGTAATTGACAAACATCTGTTTATAATGTATAATATACATTATAGCAGATGTTTTGCTATATATATAAGGAAGTAATATTATGAATGATAAAATAATAATAAAAGGTGCAAAAGAAAATAATTTAAAAAATGTTGATTTAGAAATACCAAGGAATAAGCTTGTTGTATTTACTGGACTTTCTGGAAGTGGTAAAAGTTCACTTGCGTTTGATACAATATATGCGGAAGGGCAAAGAAGATATGTAGAATCACTATCATCTTATGCAAGACAATTTTTAGGACTTATGGAAAAACCAGATGTAGAGTATATTGAAGGACTTTCTCCTGCAATTTCAATTGATCAAAAAACTACCTCAAAGAATCCACGTTCTACTGTAGGTACAGTAACTGAAATATATGATTATTTAAGATTGTTATATGCAAGAGTTGGTGTTCCACATTGTCCAAAATGTGGAAAGAGAATAAAAAAACAAACAGTAGATGAGATTGTAGATCAAATTTTAACTTTAGAGGAAGGTACAAAAATAATTGTTATGGCTCCTGTAATAAGGGAGAAAAAGGGAGAATATATAAAATTATTTGAAAGAATACTAAAAGATGGATATACAAGAGTAAGGGTTGATGGAATTGGATACGATTTGTCTGATGAAACACCTGCTTTAGATAAGCAAAAAAAACATACAATTGAGGTTGTTGTAGATAGATTAGTTATAAAAGACAGTATTAGGAAAAGACTTGCTGATTCTGTTGAACTTGCGTCAAACTACTCAAATAATTTAGTATTGATTGAAAATTTAACTAAAAAACGAGAAGTCCTTTTTAGTATGAATTATGCATGTCCAGATTGTATGATAAGTTTAGATGAATTAACACCACGTATGTTTTCATTTAATAGTCCGTTTGGAGCGTGTCCTGCATGTACTGGACTAGGAGAAATACTAAGAATTGACCCTGAAAAAATAATGCCAAATAAAGAAAAGAAGCTATCTGACTATGGTGCAATACAAGGTTGGTCAGCAGCAGGTATGGTAATAGATAGTATGAGTAAAATGTATCTTGAAGGACTTTGTAATCATTATGGCATAGATATTGATACTAAGCTAAAGGATTTACCAAAGGACTTTATGAATATACTTTTATATGGAAGTAATGGAGAAGTAATAAAGTTTAAACATAATGGTAGGACAACTAAAAGAGAGTTTGAAACAGAATTTGAAGGCGTTATAAACACTCTTCAAAGAAGATTTGCAGAAACAAAATCTCCAGGAATGAAAGCTTTTTATGAAGGATTCATGTCATCTAGTCATTGTAATATTTGTGATGGAGCAAGACTTAAAAAGGAGAGTTTAGCAGTAACAGTAGGAGATTTAAACATATATCAACTTTGTAATAAAAATATTATAGCTATAAAAAGTTATATAAATAAAGTTTATGAAAAGTTTTCTAATAAAAATAAAATTATATCTGAGCAAATAGTAAAAGAATTAAATAGTAGACTTGGTTTTTTAATAGATGTTGGACTTGAATATTTAACACTTTCCAGAGCAGCTGGAACACTTTCAGGAGGAGAAGCTCAAAGAATAAGACTTGCAACACAAATAGGTTCTGGACTTACAGGTGTACTTTACATACTTGATGAACCAAGTATTGGACTTCATCAAAAAGATAATGAAAAATTACTAAGTTCACTAAAGAAAATGAGAGATTTAGGAAATACTTTAATTGTAGTTGAACATGATGAGGATACTATGAGAGAAGCTGACTATATCGTAGATATTGGACCAAAAGCAGGTATTAATGGAGGAAATGTAGTATTTGCAGGCACGCCAAAAGAAATATTAAAATGTGAAGAATCAATTACTGGAAAGTATTTAAGTGGAAAGCTAAAAATTGAAGTACCATTAAAAAGACGTAAACAGGATAAAGGATATATTCAAATAAAGGGTGCAAAGGAGCATAATCTAAAGAAGATAAATGTAAAAATTCCAGTTGGTAATTTTACTTGTGTTACAGGTGTTTCAGGTAGTGGTAAATCTACTTTAGTAAACGATATTTTGTTTAAAGAGGCAAATAATAAAATAAATAAAAGTAGATACCCTGTTGGTAAACATGACAAAATATTAGGACTTGATAAGATAGATAAGGTAATAAATATTGATCAATCTCCAATTGGAAGAACACCAAGATCTAATCCTGCAACATATACTGGAATGTTTGATCAAATAAGGGAGTTATTTTCACTTACAAATGAAGCTAAACTTAGAGGATATAAAAAGGGTAGATTTAGCTTTAATGTTCCAGGAGGAAGATGTGAAGCATGCTCTGGTGATGGAATTATTAAAATTGAAATGCATTTTTTACCTGATGTATATGTACCATGTGAGGTATGTAAAGGTAAAAGATATAGTAGAGAAACTTTAGAAGTAAAATATAAAGGAAAGAGTATAGCAGATGTACTTGATATGACTGTTGAAGAGGCTTTAGAGTTCTTCAAAAATGTAACTAAAATCAGGACAAAACTTGAAACTTTAATGGATGTTGGTCTTGGATATATAAAACTTGGTCAATCTTCTACAACATTATCTGGAGGAGAAGCTCAAAGAATAAAACTTGCAACTGAACTTTCAAAACGAGCAACTGGTCAAACTCTATACATTTTAGATGAGCCAACAACAGGACTTCATATGGATGATGTAAATAAATTAATTAAAATACTTCAAAGACTTACTGATCAAAACAATACATTAGTTGTGATTGAACATAATTTAGACGTAATAAAGTCAGCTGACTATATCGTAGACTTAGGTAAAGATGGAGGAGATAATGGAGGAACTTTAGTAGCTTCAGGAACTCCAGAACAAATTGCAAAATGTGAAGAAAGTTATACAGGTGAATTTTTAAGAAAAATATTATAACAAAAAGCTCGGTTTCCCGAGCTTTTATAGTATATATTACTATGTATTATTATATGTGCTATTTATTAGCAGCAGCAACAGCAAAGAACTATGATTATAAGTACGATCCATATACAGCAGCAGTTTCCACCACCGAATCCGCCTCCGAATCCGCATCCACAGTTGTTGTTACATCCGCATCCGCATCCACATCCGCATCTTTCATCCATTTTAATTCACCTCGCTTTATATAAGTACTTACACCTATGTAAAAGGTGATGAACTATCTATACTTCAAAGAAAGTATCGAAGTTCATTGGTCTAGATGAATTATCTCTACTGCAGGCATAAACTATGAGAATAAGTATTGCAATCCATAAAAGAGTTTTACTATCATTAAGGTTGCACATATATAACACTCCTTTTGTTTAAAGTAAATTTTTAATTTACTTAATATACTATATTCCCAAAAATAGAATTGGTTACTTAAATTA
>USJA01000092.1 GCA_900554875.1 uncultured Clostridium sp.
AATATTTTTTATTTATTAAAACATATATCTACCTTTCCTATTCCTCCATCTATGTCAATAAAATTTTTACCATTACCTATAGTTGTATTATCATTTATTATATCTTTACCATCGATACTAATTTTACCAATTCCTTTACTTACTTTAAAAGAGTAACTATCGATACTTTCTTGTAAGTTCATGTTCAATTTTCCAATACCTGCTTTTATTTTATTTTTACCAACTAGTTTAACATTCAAACTAGTTGAACCTGCACCAATTTCAAAATCTAGATTATTTATAACACCAGATTGAATTTCAAATTTTCCTGATCCAGTTTCAATTTTAGTAAACTCATCACAATTTATCTCTTTTATTTCTGTTTTTCCAGCACCAAGACTTAACTCCAATTTTTTAGTTTCTAGCTTTTCTATATTAACTTTTCCTGCTCCAAGTTCAAATTTTGTTTTTTCAAATTTAAAATTATTTGGAATTACTATAACTGTTTTTTTTGAGTCGTCTTTTAAGAAAACATTACTCTTCTTTTCTTTAACTATTAGTTTTTCTCCATCCTGTTTATACTCTATATTATTATTAGAACTTATTTCAAATTTATCTCCCGTTTTTATTTCTAGATCAGTATATGCTAAATCAATATCTAAATAGTTTGGTAGATCATTTATTTCATCAATACTTAAATTTATTTCTGAACTACTCTGTGTACTTTTACTTATCCCTAAAAATTTAGCTAAACTATATACTCCCACCATTATTGTATAAATTATGGTTACAATTAAGAAAATTGCAAATCCAATAGCTAAATATTTTATTATTTTTTGTGCTGTACTCATTTAATATCAACACCCCCAAATATACATGTTGAATTTACATATATAACATGGGTCTTTTCAATATCTTCTTTATTTTTCTTTTTTTCACCAACACCTCCAAATATAGATGTTGATTTTATTTTAACCTTAACATTCTCTGGTATATATATTTCTATTCCACCAAATACACTAGTTGTATTTACTACGGTATCACTTTCTATTATTGCATTTCTTAAATCACACTTAATTCCTCCAAATACAGCAGTTAAATCTGTTCCATTAAATTTTTCACCATCAAAACTTACATCTTGTCCAGAAAAAGTTGCACAGTATCCTCCATTACTTTTGTTCCCACTTACGCTCTTTATTTCTTTACTTATTTTATCAAAGATAACATTTTTAAATATAATTGATATACCAATTATTACCAAAATAGCTGGAACTGCCAATTTCCATACCATTTCAAAATTTAAAATTCCCTGACAACATAAAAGTAACACAACTCCAATTAGTATTCCAATCACATTTCCAAGTTTATCTTTATTAGTTATAACACCAATAGCACAAGGAACAATGATAAATAAAGTCCACCATCCATCAAAAAATATATCTACATCTATTAGGCCAGTAGCATTTCCTCCAATTACTAGTCCTATTAAAATAAATACAACTCCCCATAAAATTCCTTCAACTTTATTCATAAAAGTTCTCCTTTCCATACAACTAATTTAATTTAGTTCTTATCGTTTATTACCATCTTTTACATTACTATACAATTATTATAATTAGTATAAAAATAAATATTGTATTTATTGCAATTTTTTACTTTTATTTTTCATACTTACTTGCAAATTTAGCTAGATTTTCACTTTGATATGGTATTGTACTTTCATTTAAATTTGCAAATAAATGATGTGTTTTTTTATCATTAGTTCTTATTGTTACACCTTTTACTTTACTACTAAATATATTATATTTTTTTACTTTAATTTCTTTAATGTTTTCATTAGGAATAAAGAAATATGAATTTTCAGTTATTTTTAGTTTAGAAACATCTAATTTAAAGAAAACATCAGAAATTTTTTCAGGGTTAAGATAAAACATTCCTAATCCTTTTTCTGTTGCATTTATCAATAACCCACTATATGGGTATTCCATTCCTCCTACAAAGCCACTTTTAGCTTTCCTATTATCTTTTAAAGCTACAAAATAGCAATTTTCATCTCCTTTACAACCTACACTGTTAAATAGCTCTTTTACTTTTTCTAAAGTATTAAATTCTTCCATATTTATTACCTCCACTTTATTAGGATACCATTAAATATACCTTTTTTCAAGAATTCATATAAAATTCATCTAAAAATTAGTGAAATCTCCTTATTTATTGACTTTATTTCAAATTTATGTTATATTTAAAAAAATATCAATCGTAAAGGAGAATCATTATGAAGAAAAATTTCAAATGGATATTAGCTCTATTAGTCGGTTTTATAGTTTCTATGATTATAATGAGTATTGCAATTTATTTTGGCTATACAAGTGCATATAGTACAAATGTTGATTCCTTTGTTGTAAAAATATTTGGAATACCAATATACGAGCTTGTAAAAACGGGTACTAAATATGTAGGTACATCTCAAGGAATTTACATGGGTATGTTTTGTGGTATATGCATGACTATTGCTGTTATAATTCAAACTATTATTTCAAAGATGAAACACAATAAATAGCTATATTTTATTCGTTGAGTTGTATTTACACCTCAACGATATTTTTTTATTAAAGAATGTAATTAAACCTCTCATATTACAAAATATTGTTATGAAATAGAGTAAAGTAACTACAGAGTATTGTTTAGTAACATTATCTGTATTTTCTATTTCTCCATTTAATGACTGGTAAACTAAATCTTTATTTTTTGAATTTACATTTATTGCTATACCCTCTTTACTAAAAAGAAAAAATGCAAATACAGTTCCTAATATTGCAACTATTATGAATATATAATTTCTTTTTTCATTACTTGTCTAACATCCAAATTACTATATTTCTTTTATAACCCTACAAGGATTCCCAACTGCAACAACATTCGATGGAATATCTTTTGTAACAACACTTCCTGCACCTATAACAGTATTATCTCCTATTGTTACCCCAGGTATTACACATACATTCCCACCAATCCATACATTATTTCCAACTTTTATAGGTTTTGCATATTCTAATCCTTTATTTCTAGTTTCATAATCTAAAGGATGGCCTGCTGTATAAAAACCACAATTAGGTGCAATAAAAACATTATCTCCAAATTCAACTTTTGCACCATCTAATATAACGCAATTATGATTCATATAAAAGTTCTCTCCAACAGAAATATTATAACCATAAAAGTTTTGTTCAACAGTAATTTTTTTCCCTGTTTTTGCAAATAGTCTTTTTATTATTTTTTCTCTTCCCTCTATATCTGATGTTTTTAAATTATTAAATTGTTGACAAATATCCTTTGCTTTATATCTATCTTTTATTAAATCCTCATCATAATTAGCATCATACAATTCTCCTGCAAGCATTTTTTCTTTTTCTCCCATATATAACCTCCTATTTTATATATTGTTTTCTATTTATGCCATTTTAATACTAGAGATAAATCACTATGTATATTTTGCATATATTATATAAATGAACAAAGTAAATTAATCTGTCATAATTTTATCAGACATCTAGAATTTTAAAGTATCTAAAAATATTTTAAATACTACCTTTTGGCACTTACTCTTTTTTCTATATAAGTTTTAGATACTTTTTCAAAATTTATTTAATAACGTATCTAAGTTTACCCATATAAATTGTAATTTGTCTTATTATATGGCATTCCAAAAAAATAAAAATATAAATATGCAACCCCAAGCATTATTTGTTTTTTCTTTAACTATTAACATACCATAAATTATTATAAAAGTAGTCAATGCTTCAAAAATTGTATATAAATCAAAACCCACCATACCATGAATTAGTACACAAACTATACCACAAACAATAGCACCATAATTTAACCACTTATTTTTGCTTATATATCTCTCGTTTATTTTTTTAGATATTACAACATAATTAAAACCTTCTACAATTCCCCAGACAAATGCTATTAAGATATATCCTAATATATTAGTCGGATAATTTGAATTTAAAAATAAACTTGTAAAAAAGCAACCTTTTAATGGTAAGTATGAATTTATTTCATTATTCACTAACAGAAAAATCATAGATGGAATACATACAACTAATGATAATATTATTGTTTTAAAAAAGTTATTTTTTACTAATCCATATTCTTTTAATTCTTCTTTTCTATAACAAATAACAATTAAACTTCCTAACCCAGCTAAACTAAATTGAATCAACATAACAGGTATAAATCTTAGCCATATATTCATTTCACTTGTTTTAGCAAAATTCATTATATCATTACCAAAAATCAAATAAATAATTAGCGGTATTAAGGTAGCATATATAATAATATTTAAGTCTTTATCTGCTTTTTTTTGTTCTATACTAAGTTCTTTTTTTCTCATATTCACTTACTCCTTTTTTAACCATACAAATCACTATCTTGCGTTTAGATTATATCTCAATGGGCAGATAATTTTCAACTGAATTACTTACCCTACTTATTGTAATTTTTCTCTATCTTTCATCATCTAAAATTTGTATTTTAACAACTTCTGTTAATGGAGTAGGACTAATAGATGTAAGCATTTCGTCAGTAAAAGTAATTGCAATATTGTTTCCCACTTTGAAATCTGAAACTTTAATCTTTTCGCCTCTCCAAGTCATATCCATACTATTATCTACTTTAAAAGTGAAATTTCCTCTATAATTTATGTCGTTTATTTCTAGTCCTTTTACATTAATGTGGAAGCTACCATCATTGTATTGCTTTATACTTTCAATATTTGCATAAAATGTTTGCCCAACTACTTTCCTAATTGCTAAATCATTCTTTGGAGCATTTTGTTGCCCTATAAATAAACCAACT
>USJA01000093.1 GCA_900554875.1 uncultured Clostridium sp.
TCTAAATCCCATATAATATATTTTTAATTTTCTTTTAACTTATTATAATAATTTTTTAATATTTTTTTCGTAGATTCAATATCTTCGGATTTATTCACATCATCTCGTATTTTACTACTACCATTTAATCCTTTTAAATACCATGCAATGTGTTTTCTTAATTTTAAGTTAGCTTGCTTTTCATCATCAATTTCTAATTGATATTCTATGTGCTTATATATTATATTAAATAATTCCTCAAGAGAAGGTATATAATCATTTCCCTCTAAAATACTTTTAAAAACCCAAGGATTTCCTTGTGCCCCCCTTGCCACCATTATTCCATCACAACCAGTATATTCAAACATTCTTTTTGCTGTTTCACAATTTATTATATCCCCATTTCCAATTACTGGTATTTTAACACTTTCTTTAACTTTTCGTATTATATCTAAATCAGCTTGTCCTGTGTAATACTGTTCTCTTGTTCTTCCATGAATAGTTACGAAAGCTACGCCATTATCATTACATATTTTTGCAACATCAACTGCCGTTACCCTTTCTTCGTTAAATCCTTTTCTTGTCTTTACTGTTATTGGTTTAGTTGATACTTTTACAGCTTCTTTTACAATACTTTCTACGTTTTTTAAATCTAAAAGAAGGCCCGCTCCATCTCCATTTTTTACAAGCTTAGGAGCAGGACATCCCATATTTATATCAACAATATCAATGCTTTCATCTTCGTTTAATTTTTTTATAGTATCAGATATAACTGTTTTATTACTTCCAAATATTTGCACCGCAGATGGTCTTTCATATTCAGGTATTTTTAATAATTTTTCAGTTTTATTACTTCCAAACTCCATTGCTTTACTACTAGCCATTTCAGTAAATGTCAAAGCCGGTGATGACACCTCTCTTACAACTTTCCTAAAAGCTATATCTGTAACTCCTGCCATCGGTGCTAAGAACACATTATTTTTTAGTATAATATTTCCCACTTCTATTTCTTTTACATATCTATCCATATTTTCTTTCACCTAATAACCAAAATATATTTTTCCTCTATATTTAAACCCCTTTAAATAATATACGTTATTTGTATTATCACAAACTAAAAAAACATCTTTGTTTTCTACTGTTCCCTTTCCTTTTTTTATGTTATAATCATCTAACTTTGATATATCTATAACGTAGAATTTATTTGTTAAATCTCCATTTTCCTTAACCTGTTCTAAAAAATCATTTCCCAATGAATTTATAGCAATACTTTGATTTGTAACTGGTAAGCTTCCATTTTCATTTGAATAAATATTAACTTCATCTGAAACTCTTTCAATTTGAGATTTATATTCCTCGAAGTTAGCTGAATTTATGGCCGAACTCCCAATAACAGATACAGAAGAAACCAAAATTAGCATAACAGTAATAGCAATAACCAAAGTTGACAGACTTAGACCTTTTCTCACTTTTATATTCACCTACTTTAACTTTTTTATATATTCCAATACTTGATTAAAATTCGACATATTCATAACATTTGTATATTCTTTTTTGCTATTTGTAAGCCTAATTACTTTTATACCATTTTCTGCAATTTTAAGACAATTGTTTAATTGATCATCTATAAAGATTTTAATATCATACTCTTGACATACTTTTACTTTATCAGTTGCCCCTATAATAAGTTTATCATATACAATTTTATTTTTATCAAGCCATTTTTTTGCTCTTTCATATGGCATATCATCATATTTATCAGTTCTTGCAGTTACAATATATATATTATTTCCTTTGTGTTTTAACTCTTTTAAAACATTTACTACCCCTTCCCTTGGAACAGCACTGTCAACAACTTTAATTCTTTCATTTCTAAAAAAACTTTCTACTTGTTTATCATTCCAACCAAATATATCTATATAGAAGGCGGCCATATTAGTAAATCCATCATACTTTACAGGTTTCATATATTCAAAATTTGGATTTATACTCTTAGTATATTTATTTGCTGCATCAAATAAATCTTTTTCAATATCAGTAAGTGTATTATCAATATCTATCCCTATATTCATGCTTAACCTCCAAACTATGTATGACATTATTATACATTAATAACTAAAATAAATCTAGAGATATTAGAAATTTTATAGATAAAGTTATATTATATTTAAAATAATGGACATAAAAACCGTAATACTTACTAGTATTACGGTCATTTTTAATTCATATATTTATTATTTTTCTTTAGCAATTCTTTTTTTAGTAGCAACTAAAGTAATTGTTGCACCTAACATTAATACAGTTGCTAAAACAACAGTTATATCACCAGTTTTTGGAGATGTAGCTTCATTTGCATTAGTTGTTCCATTATCTTTATTTGATATTACTTCTTTAGCAGGTATATTTATTTCAATTGAATCTTCAAATTTTTCATTATATTCTGTTGTAACTTTAGCAGTTATTACAACTTTTCCATCTTTTAAAGCTGTTACATTTCCGTATTCATCAACTGTAGCTATTGATTCATCAGATGAACTCCAAGCTATTTGATACATATCTGTACAATCCTCTGGATTTATTTGTGCAACTAATTCAGAAGTTCCACCAATATTTAAAACTTCACCTTCATTTTGAAGTAATTTAAATCCAGTCATATGATTTTCTTTTACATGTATTTTTAAAACACCAGCATGATTTCCAATTGTTGCTGTTATAGTTGTTGTACCTTCAGATAAAGCAATGAAGTTACCATTTTCATCTATTGTACCAACATTTGGATTTGAAGAATTCCAAACTACAGTTTTATTATCATCTGTAGTATCTTCTGGTAAATATGTTGCTGAGAATTTAAATTCATCTCCTCTTGTAAATGTATTATCCAATTCATTTATTACTACAGAATCTATATGAATTTCTTTTACGCTTATATTAACTGTAGCTGTGAAGTTACCAACACTTGCAGTTATTGCAGTATCTCCTTCTTTTAAAGCTTTTACATTTCCATTTTCATCTACTGTTGCAACATCTTCATTTGTAGAAGTCCATGTTACATCCTTATCGTCAGTAGTATTTTCTGGATCAAAATTTACTTTAAGATTTTTAGTTTGATTTTTTATCATTTCAAATTGATCTTCACCGTCAATTGAGATTGAGTTAATGTGAATTTCTTGAACACTAACTTCTTTTGTAGCTTCTTTTCCAGCTACTACAGCTTTTACTGTAGCTGTTCCTTCTTTTTTACCTCTCATTTGACCATTTTGATCAACAAATAGAACATCCTCATTTGAACTACTCCATGTAATTGTCTTATCGTCTGTAGTATCTTCTGGTTCAATTACAGCAGTTAATCTTTTAGATTCATTTTTAAGAATTGTATCATCACCACTTAGAGATACACTATCAATATGTACAATAACGGATACATCTTTAGTAGCTTGTACTTCTCCAACAGTAGCTGTTATTGTAGCAGTACCTCCTCTTTTAGCTGTCATTTTTCCATTTTGATCAATAGAGATACATGCTGGGTCTGAAGATTCCCAAGTTACAGTTTTGTCATCTGTTGTATTATCAGGATTATATGTTACAGTTAAAGGTTTTTCATCACCTTTAGACATTGTATCATCTCCATTTATTGTGATGCTTTCAAGTGGTATTCTAACTGAATATTTAATAGATGCAACTTTATCTCCAACAGTTGCTGTTATTGTAGCTTCACCTTCTCCTACTGCTTTTACAACTCCATTATCAACAGTAACTGCATCTGGATTATCTGATTTCCAAGTTACAGTTTTATCATCTGTTGTATCTTCAGGATCATATACAACAACTAAAGTCTCAGATGATCCTAAGTTTATTTTTGAAGTTTCTGCAGCTTTATTAAAGCTGATTGATTTTAAAGGTGCTGTTACATTTACTTTTGCATCAACACGTTTTGTTGGAACTTTTATAGTTTCACCGCTAGCATTTGGGTCTTTTCCTTGTGAGGAACCTTCAGCATCTTCATACAAAGTTGTTGAAAAGTCTTTTTGACCTTTAGATTCGTCACCATTAGCAAAATAGAATGATGTTTCACCTACTTTTGCATCTTCTTTTACTTTAAATTTAGCAGATAATATTTCACCATTCCAGCTAAATTTTTCTCCGCCTTCCATAACTGCTAATCCATAGAATGCAACATGATCATTCTCAGAGTAAGCATATTCAATTAATGTCTTTTTTCTTGCATCTAGAGCAGCTTGTGGCTCATCAGTAGCTGGTTCAAATACATCTTTATCATATGCTAAGTATATTTGTAATGCTACTAAATTTGCAACCTCTTTTGTATCTACTGATACAGTGGCTGTAACTTCATCTCCTCTATGTAACTCTGTTTTATCAGTTGTAACAGATATTACAGGAGAGGCGTCAGTAATGTTATTATCTTCTGGTTCTGCAGCTTTAGCAAAATTTGGTGTGACTAATGATAATGTCATAGCAAATGTTGTTACTAAAGCAAACATTTTTTTGAATTTTTGTTTCATATCTTTCCTCTTCCTTTCATAAATGTGATGTTCTTCATTTATTTATATTCCATCACAAAAAATATAAATAGCTCTAGGATAAAACCGTAAAAGATGTTCCATATAAAGATTGAGTTCTAATAAATAATATGAACTTGCAAATCTTTTCAAATAAATTATACACTATAAAGTCCAAAAATACAACTTAAATCTACATTTTTTGTGTTATATTTTGGTTACAATATTATGTATTTTGTCATAAAACTGTAATTTTTCTAGCTATGTATTTTAACATTTTATAGATATCTTCCATATCTACCCTTCCATCATTT
>USJA01000094.1 GCA_900554875.1 uncultured Clostridium sp.
AGATCTACACTCTTTCCCTACACGACGCTCTTCCGATCTATGAAATATTGAATATAAATAGAAAAAGTTCAAGAGATGAGATAAGAAATTCATTTAGAAAACTTGCGAAAAAATATCATCCAGATACTAACAAAACTCCAGAAGCAGAAAGTATGTTTAAAGATATAAATGAAGCCTACGATGTTTTAACCAATGATGAAAAAAGAAGAAAATATGATAGACAAGTAGCAAAATATGGCTATGGAATTGTAGATGCAGATTCAAGTCTTTCAAACGTTAAATATGAATTTAAATCTGGTGTTAATGTAATAAATGATTTATTAAGTACAATACTAGGCTTAAAAAAAGATGAAGCACAAAATTTCGGTGATATTAATAACGCACCTAATTCTACAAAGGATGAAAAAAAGCCTAAACAAAAACCTGAAAAGGGCAAAGATATAATTTCAAATATTGAAGTAAGTCTTGAAGAAGGATTTTTCGGAGCTGAAAAGAAAATTGCTATTAAATCATATAAAACAGGATTAAATACGTTCTCAGTTAACATTCCAATAGGTATTCAAAATGGTGATAGCATACGACTTGCTGCACTTGGAAATCCTGGCAAAAATGGTGGTAAAAATGGTGATTTAATTATTCATGTAAAACTAATACAAGATGAAGAATTTAAATTAAATGGAATTAATTTAAAAAAAGACATTACACTTACACCAGCTTTTGCTGTAATAGGAGGAAAATACAAAATAAAACTTTTTGGAGAAACTATATTTGTTTCTCTTCCTAAGCATTTAAAAAATGGCGAAATAATAAAAGTGGATAAAAAAGGTTATGTTTCTGAAGATGAGGAAAGAGGCGATCTTTTATTAAAAGTACATATTGATATGCCAGATGAAATTTCAGAAAGAGAAGAAAAACTATATGAACAAATTTTAAAAATAGAGAAGAAAAAAATGACTGGTGAATAAATTATTCACCAGTCATTTTATGCTAAACTCGTTAAAATATGCGGATATTTTTTATTTTCTTCTCCTGTAAAAATATCAAATTCATTATTGCTTTTTACAACACTTACATACTCTTTTGTATCAGGATAAAGTGAATTAATATAATCCTGTGTGCTAAAGCAACCCTTTATATGCGTTAAGCATACCTTTCTTACTGATTTTTCCAAAATATTGTATACATTTTCTTTTGTGATTCCGTGATAGCCAGATAATGTTTTTATTCTTTTTACAGGGTTACCACTATCTACCATCACAACATCAGTATTTGATATAAACCTTTTAAGTTTATTATCTACAGATGCTATATCTGAAGTATATACAAAACTACTGTAATTTGATGATATCTTAATTGCATAGCTTTTTATTTTGTCTTCGCAATGATTAGTTTTGCAAAATTCAACACACATATCGCAAAAATAGAACTTGCTATTCTCATCAAGTACACTTACTTCAAATACAGAAGAATACTTCTTTAATACTTTACCGTACCAATCGTAAAATTTTTCTGATGTATCACTCATATATACTTTTATTTTCCTATTTAGAAAATTTTCAATCATAAAATCCCCAATGGAAAATAGACCTGCTACATGATCAATGTGATTATGAGAAATTACAATTGTTATATTTTCTGGTAAAATATTATTGCCTACTACATATTCTATAAGTTTTGATTTTATACCAACCCCTGCATCTAATACCAAAAGTTTATTTTGTCTTTGTATAAGATAGCTAGACGTTGGTTTAAATCTAGTATTAGGGGCGTAAAAGCCCAAAGTTTTACAAAAAGTATTCACTTCTCTCTCCTCACTTTTTAATTATAATTTTGTTTAGTTTTTGTTTTCAGATCCATTATATATTATATTTGAACACTTGTCAATATATGAATAAAAAACTTCTACAAAATATTAATATAATACTTTGTAGAAGTAACGCTCTAATATATTTTCTATTTTATTTTTTTCTTTTTTAACCTTATATCTTCTCCTATAAATTTACAAATGGTAAAATTTCCAATAAGTCTAGACAATATTCTTTCATCATATCTATTATATAAATCATTTAAACTCAAATTAGTTGAAATTACCATCTTTTTGTTATTTAAAAGTCTTGTATTAATTATATTAAAAAGTTCTGTGAATTTGTTATTATTCATTGTTTCAGTTCCAAGGTCATCAATTATTAATAAATCTACATTAAATATTCTATTATACTTTTCCTTTTGTGACTCAGTTTTATCGTATGAAAATTTATAGTCTAATATTTGATCCATCAATATTGGTGATGTCTGATATACTACATTTAATCCTAAGTCTATTACTTCTTTAGCAATACAATTAGATATAAAAGTTTTTCCAAGTCCTGTATTACCTGTAAATAGTAAACTTTTTTGATTACTACTTTTAATATTTTTGCAAAAATCTTGTGCAATCTTCTTTATCAATTCTATATTTTCAAGTGGAGATTTATCAATTCCATATTTTTCCTTATCCTTTTTATTAGAATAATAACAATTATCAAAGGTTTTAAAGTTTTCTTCTTCTAATTTTAATATATTTGATTGTTTATATGTATTATTAAGGACCTCCTGTTTAAAACAATTACAATAACTTGTTATATTATCTTTAGTAACCATTCCTGTGTCATTACAAATTTTACAATCAAAATCTGGTTCTAAATCAGCTTCTGTAATACCTATTTTTTTTAAAATTCTTTTCTTTTTCTCTTCCATTTTATCAAGCTTTGATTTCATATTTTCTTTTTCAACTTGTCTAGTAATTTCATCACTTGCAACAATGTTCCTTGTTATTTTAAGAGCTAAAAGATTTATATTTTTTTCAATTTCTTCTAGTTCAGGATAATCTTTGTATATTTTTCTTTTTTTTATAATCGCTTCATCAATTTTTCTTTGCCTTTTTATATCTCTATTTTTTAATATTTCTCTACACAATTGATTATCCATATTATCCTCCCCTACATGTTATCATAAAAAGAATCTAAATTTGTATATTGTCTTTGTTCAACATCCTGGTATTTTGTTTTTGCTTTAGCTACTTTTTGATACGCTGTTGTAGTCTCATTTGATTTTAATGTGATTTCCTTTTCAATATCCTTTACCTCTTTAAAGCCTTTTTTGTGCCAATTAACTAATATTCCATTAACATAGCTTATTGTAGGATTAGGTTTATTTACAGTACGTTTTAGAGCCTCCTCTATTATACTAAAATCATAGCCATAATCTTTAATCCATGTATCTATATATTGCTCTTCATACTTTGTCAAATTTCTATTAAGCCTTAAAGCTTTTGTTATCTTCTGTTTAATTTTTTGAATATTATCATAATTTTCAAGAAAATCTTCTAATTGTTCAAATGTTTTTACTCCTCCATTAAACCAACTTTCTGCTACTGCATGGACATATTTTTTATTTAGTGCCTTCCTTTCTTGGCAATAATGAAATAATGCTATCATAACTTCTTCTGAAAAAGAGTAATTTTCAAACATAGCACTTATATCTGTATACCATCCTAATGACATAACTCCTTGAAAAAAGCTCTCATTTATAGCACTAGCAGCTGCTATTCTTTTTCTATCCTTTTCTGTTTGTAACTTAGTTCTCCTTGGCTCAATTTTTGGAATATAACTTTTGTTTATTTCACTTTCACGAACGTCAATTAAATTATATCCGTGTGTAGTTCTAGTAATCAGTCCTTCAGCCTGTAGTCTTTCTAATCCGAATGATAATTCTTGTTCTGTTATATTTACTTTTTTTGCAAGATCAACCTTATCTATTTCAATTCCATTTTTTGATAAAAACAAAATATATAAGTATATTTTAATATCTGCATTTTCTAATTGAGGCATATAATTTAAGATAAATAAATCAGGCAAAGGTGTATCACCCAATTCAAATGAACTCTTCTGTACAAACTTCATAATAATTCTCCTTAATAATATGATATTAGTGAATATATTATATCATCTGTTTTCTTTTTTTACAATAGTTATTTTGTTTAAAAAAGAAAAATGAGCCCTTTTTATATAGGTGCTCATTTTATATTTATTCCTTTGATTTTTTTTTCTTTATTAGTACTGACAATAACACAATTATAGCAATTACAACTATTATTCCTATTACGCCAAACCATCCAAGTGTTGAAACTATTTTACTACCTAATGACATTATAATTCCTGCAAGAATTACACCAAGACTAACTGCTGTTATACTTGTTTTAAAATCTAATTTTAAAAAGCTTGCAGCAAGCGTTCCTGTCCACGCTCCTGTACCAGGTAAAGGTATTCCAACAAAAATTAATAGTGCCCAAAATATTCCTCTATTTCCTGCCGTTTTTCTTAATTTTTCTCCTCCTTTTTCACCTTTTACTATACACCAAGTGAAAAATTTACCTATTACTTTTTTATCTTTTCCCCATTCTAATACTTTTCTTGCAAACAAATAAATGATTGGTACTGGCAATATATTTCCTATAATTGCTATTGGATAATATAAAAAGATATTTAACCCCATACCCTCTGCAATAGGTATTGCTCCTCTTAATTCCACAATAGGAACCATTGATACAAAAAACACTATTAAATATTTTATAGCTATTGGTAATGATGCCATATTTTTCTCTCCTTTTTCAAGTTAACGATTATATTATAATGTAAATGTTTTAAAAAATCAACTAAAATTTTAGAAAAGTTTTTTAACTAATAATAATTTTAATA
>USJA01000095.1 GCA_900554875.1 uncultured Clostridium sp.
TTTGTTTATTTTTCGTCACTTAAACAATATCATTTTTGTGCTCTCTTTTCAATATACTTGTGACATATCTATTTTAAACCTATATAACATAAAAATAGAGTAAGTATTTATACAACTACTTACTCTACTTGCTCTTTTTAATTATCCTAACAAATCAAACATATCCATTTGTTCAGAACGTGGCATTCCATCAAGACAACCGTTTCTTTGAAGTGTTTCAAGAGCCACTTTACCTATTTTTGATTTTACTGCCATATCTTCTATTGATGTAAACTTACCATATTTTTCTCTTGCTTGAACAAGTTTATTTGCATCTACTTCTCCAAATCCTGTAAGTTTTGAAAGTGGAGGTCTAAGTTTATGGCCCTCAACTTTAAATTTCTTAACATCAGATTTGTATATATCTGCAGGTAAAAATTCTATACCTCTTTCATTCATTTCAAGTACTAATTCAAGTATTGGATACATATTTTTATCTTTAGGTGCTGCTTTATTTCCCTGTAAATCAATCTCTTTCATTTTAGCTCTTACTTTTTCTTTTCCATATAGCATAGAGTCACTATCAAATTCATCTGCTCTTATAGACATGTAAGCTGCATAATATGCTTCTGGCATATGAACTTTGTACCATGCAATTCTAAACGCATTTGTAACATAGGCTGCAGCATGAGCTTTTGGGAACATATATTTTATCTTTTTACATGAATCTATATACCATTCTGGCACACCATGTTCCCTCATTTCTTCTTCATATTCTGCCCATTTTACAGGATCTTTTAATGCCTTACCTTTACGTACAACCTCCATTATTTTAAATGCATGTCCAGGCTCTAATCCTTTATCCATTAGATAAACCATTATATCATCTCTACAACATATTGCCTCTTGAAGTGTAACAGTCCCATCCTCTATAAGTGACTGAGCATTTCCAAGCCACACATCCGTACCATGTGAAAGTCCTGATATTCTAATAAGTTCATCAAAAGTTGTAGGTTTTGTATCAACTAACATTCCTCTAACAAATTTTGTTCCAAATTCTGGTATTCCATATGAACCAACTTCAGAATTTATTTGTTCAGGAGTTACGCCTAAAGCTTTAGTTGATGAAAAAATTGACATTGTTTCAGGATCGTCTAGTGGCACCTTGGTTGGATCTTTTCCTGTTATATCATATAGCATCCTAATTACTGTAGGATCATCATGGCCAAGTATATCTAATTTTAATAGGTTTTTATCAATTGAGTGATAATCAAAATGTGTTGTTTTTATTGTTGAGTATGGGTCATCTGCTGGATGTTGTACTGGACAAAATTCAAATATTTCTCTTCCTTTAGGTACAACTACAATACCTCCTGGATGCTGACCTGTTGTTCTTTTTATTCCTGTACATCCTACAGATATTCTGTTAATCTCTGCTTCTCTTTGCTGTATATTTCTTTCAGCAAAATAATTCTTAACAAATCCATATGCTGTTTTATCAGCAATTGTTCCAATTGTTCCAGCTTTATATGTAGTACCTCTACCAAATATAACCTCTGTATATTTATGTGCCTCAGCTTGATATTCTCCTGAAAAGTTTAAGTCTATATCTGGTTCTTTATCTCCATTAAATCCAAGGAATGTTTCAAATGGTATATTCATTCCATCTTTATCTAATTTATGCCCACATTTTGGACAATCTTTATCTGGAAGATCAAATCCATTTTGACATCCATGATCTGAGAAATCCGAATATTTACAATTAGGACATCTATAATGAGCTTTTAAAGAATTAACCTCAGTTATACCAGTCATATATGCCGCAAGTGATGAACCAACAGATCCACGCGAACCAACAATATATCCATGATCATTAGAATCCCAAACAAGCCTTTGTGCGATAATGTACATAACTGAATATCCATTTGAAATAATAGAGTTTAACTCTTTATCTAGTCTTTCTTGTACAATTTGTGGCAGTGGGTCTCCATAAAGACTATGTGCTTTTTCATATGCTATATTCCTTATTTCATCCTCACAACCATCAATGTGTGGTGGACATTTTTCATCAGAAATTGGACTTATTCTATCACACATATCTGCTACTTTATTTGTATTTGTTACAACTACCTCATATGCTCTTTCAGGAGTTAAATATGGAAATTCTTCTAACATTTCTTTTGTAGTTCTAAAATATAAAGGGGCTTGCATATCTGCATCATCAAAACCTTGACCAGCTTGAAGTATTCTTCTATATATTTCATCTTCTTTGTTTAAGAAATGAACATCACAAGTACCAACTGTAAGTTTTCCAAGTTTATCTCCTATATCAATTATTTTTTTGTTAATGTTTATAAGGTCTTCATGAGTTAACTTAAATATAGTATACTCTTTATCCTTATCATCCATTTCTTTATTATAATTTTTATTTTTCTTTTTTATACCTCTTGTATAAAATTCATTATTACCAAGTGGTTGTATTTCTAAGTAATCATAATAACTTGCAACTTTTTCTAATTTTTCTTCACTTTCATTTCTAATAATTGCTTGGTAAAGTTCTCCTTGTTCACAAGCACTTCCTAAAATTAAGCCCTCTCTATACCTGTTTAACATAGATTTAAAAATTTTAGGTTTCTTTTTAAAATAATGTAAGTGAGAGTACGATATTAGTTTATATAAATTTTTAAGTCCAACATAATTTTTGGCAAGAATAATTATATGATAAGCTTTTTCACCCAATATGTCTCCAATAATTTTTTCAGTATGAGCAAAACTATTTATTTTAATACCTTTTTTCTCTAAATCTTCATCCATCCTAATAAATACCTTAGCTGTTGCTCTTGTATCATTTATTGCTCTGTGAGCTCCTTCTAGTGAAATTCCAAGTTCTTCTGCTATAGTACCAAGTTTCTTGTTTGGAAAAGCAGGATATAGCTCTTTTGCAATCATTAAAGTATCTATTATTGGATTTTTAAATTTATCTTGAAGACCTTCTTTTTCAACAAAGTAGTTTAAAAATCCTATATCAAAATCTGAATTATGTGCAACAAGTGTACATCCATCCATAAAATCCAAGATTTCTGGTAATACTTCTTCGATTGTTGGTGCATCTTTTATCATTTCATCAGTTATATGAGTAAGCTCTTGAACCTCTTTTGGAATATGTCTTTCTGGATTTATAAAAGTGGTATATTCATCTATAATTTGTCTGTTTTTTACTTTACAAATTGCGATTTCAGTTATTTTATCCATTTTCTTTGGATTAAATCCTGTAGTTTCTAAGTCAAATACACAGTAAGTATCTGGAATGTTTGCATCTACCTCAACATCATCAACCAAATATCCCTCTATTCCATATATTACCTTTATTGGTGCGTTATCTAAAATATCTTGAGTAGAAACTTTACTTTTACCAGTTTTTTCTTTAGCTAGTTTTTCGTAATTATCACAGATAACATGGTTTGCTTCTGGAAAAGATTGAGCAACACCATGGTCAGTTATTGCTACTGCATTATGCCCCCATCTTATTGCTTGTTTTATTATATCAGTAGCACTACTTACTCCATCCATTGCACTCATCTGAGTATGCATATGTAATTCTACTCTTTTTTCCTCTGCATCATCTGTTCTTTTTTCTTCATCACTTCTGTCTGCTTTTACAATATTATGAGTCATTATACTTAATTCATTTGAAAAAGTATCTATACCAGCCTTTCCTTGAAGTAAAATATAATCTCCTTTTTTTAAAGCTTTTTTCTCTGTTAAATTTTCTAATTTTTTCTTATCTACAAATATTTTGCAACAAATTGTACTTGTTTTATCTGTAACATCTAAAGAAATTAACGTTTTACCATTTTTAAGTTCTCTGTCTTCTCTTCTAAATATTTCTCCCTCAATACACACTCTTTGTTCACTAGGTGCTAGATCTACTATCTTTTTTATATTTTTATCTCTAATATCTACGCCATATATTACATTATCCGGTTGTGGTTCTTTAGCAAGTTTTCTATCTAATTTCTCATCTTCAGTAAGTGGTTTTCTAGGTGTAAATGCTTTCTTTTCTTGAGGTGGTGGAGTAGGTATAGCATTTGGATCTACTATAGGTCTTTCCACCTTCACAAATTTTATTTCATCTGATATATTACTTTTAACTCCTTGTTTTTCTTGTATTAATACGTTTGTTTCTACACCATATTTTGTTTTAAAATCTAGTGCCATATATTTATCAATCTTTTTTAATTTAAGAAAATTTGCATAAGGAAGACTTAAATTAATTTCAACATTATCTGAAATATTAATATCTGAATTATTAAAGACATGTTTAGTAAAATCATATTTTTCTTTTACATCATTAATAACAGAATTAACATCATCTAATGTTATATCCTTTTTTTCTCCTAAAAATTTATATTCTATTTTAAAGGAATTAAGTTCATAAGTTTTTTTTGCTTCTAGTTCAAATCTCTCAATTTCTGGAAGTGAAATATTATCATTACTTGAAGTATACAAAATTACTGAATTAAGTTTTTTTGAAAACTTTATTTCATCTACGTTTGCAAGTGCAAATTTATCTACATTTGATACACAGTTAAAAAAAACATCTTTTACATTCTTTGGCAATTTTTTCACTTCCTTTTTCTTTTCATATTATACTATTTTTTGACAAAAAAGTCCATATATTTAAATCAAGTA
>USJA01000096.1 GCA_900554875.1 uncultured Clostridium sp.
TTTATAAGAACAATACAGGCTTTTTTTATAGTTGTTTTATCTATGATATATTTGCCATTTTTAACAAGAAAAAAAGTAAGTTTAATAAAAGAAGATTTTTATCATCTTTGTAAATGGCAAAATTTTCAATTTAATCTTTTTACCTTTTATTTATGCTTTGCTAGTATTAAGCAATTTAGGAGTGTTGTTTATAGACGTTTAGGTAAGTGTAGGTTTTTAACTTGTGGTATATTAAAAGGTATGGAATGTTTGTATATCTGTACAACAGATATAGGTGGTGGATTAATAATACAACATGGTTTTTCTACAATTATAAATGCAAAAAAAATTGGTAAAAACTGTAAAATATTCCAACAGGTAACAATAGGGTATAATGGAGATGAACAGCCAGTTATTGGCGACAATGTTGTCGTTTGTTGTGGCGCAAAAATTATAGGTGGGGTTAAAGTTGGGAACAATGTTATTATTGGTGCAAATGCTGTTGTATGTAAAGATATACCAGATAATGTCGTGGTGGCTGGAGTTCCAGCTAAAATAATTAAATATATAGAATAAGAATATGGCAGATTTAGTATTTGAAAGTATAAAATCTAAAGAAATTGATAATATAAAAATTACGATTTTTACTGCTACGTTTAATCGGGCTAAGACGCTGACTAGAACTTATGAGTCTATTAAGGATTTGCATAAAGCTAAGATCGCTAGTAATATCTTTGAATTTGAGTGGCTTCTTGTAGATGATGGCTCTATGGATGAAACTTCTGTATTGGCTAAAGGATGGTGTGAAGAGAATATCATACCTATTCGATGTTATAAACAGTCTAATCAGGGGAAGCATGTCGCAATGAATTTCGCGGTGCAGCATGCCCGTGGTGAGTTTTGGATATCTATTGATAGTGATGATGCTATATTACCTGATGCTTTGCAGACCTATATGAATTGGTGGTATGCTATTCCTATAGAAAATCGTAAAGACTTTTGTGGTGTATCTGCTCGGGCAATAGGAAGTGACAATATGATGATTGGAATTAAATTGCCGTATGAACCAATGGATATAACCTTCACTGAATTAAGACTCAAATATAAGATAAAAGAAGATTTTTTAGAAATGTTTAAAGTAGATATTTTAAAAAAATATCCATTTCCTACCTATGATGAGCGAATGAGATTCTGTCCGGAAAGTCTTTCTTGGTTTGAAATGGCTAAAAAATATAAACTTAGAATTATCAATACGCCAACGTTATTGTATTATCATGATGATAATGTTTCATTAATGAAGACTAAAAATATAGCTCGTTCTGTTTCAAACTATTATTTGTGGCTTTATTACATTAATAATATGAATAGATATTGGCTTGTTTGTCCACTTAACTTGTTTAAAGCTTATGTAGGAATAACAATGGATGGATTAATTGCAGGTAAAAAGTTTACTACTATTATCAGTGATTGTCGTTCGTGGAGACAGGTATTAGTAACAGTATGTATGCCTATAGGGTGGTTACTTTCAAAAAAGTGATAGATTCAATAAATTAATTATTGATGTAATGAAAATAGGCATATTTTTTAATAAGATATTATTGGCTAGGCACAAGATTTGTAAATATCCGAATTTAGTTTCTATTATTGGAAGAAGCGGAGTTTGAACTGTGTTTACCAAGTTCCTGATTTTCGTAGAGGGGAAAATAGCTTTTACAAATAGAGAGCGTGTATAGCATGAATTCTGGTATATTTAATATGTTCGGAGGGCAGAAAAACGCATGCTAATTTATTTGTTGGTTAAGGTAAAAAGCATGATGGTAATAATCTGTCATGCTTTTTTATTTTAAGTCAAAAATGATTATTACAATATACAATATATTTGCCGAAATTTTTTAATATGAAACAGTATAATACAAATTATAGAATCTCATTAGCTTATGTGCTAAATACAATGCTTTGCCTTATCTTCATATTCCCTATGAGGATGAACGGCGGAACTCTATTGAGTGAGTTATCATTAAGTAATGATTTTTTATCGGTTGGGGATATTAATGTGTCCGTCTTGTGTCCTAAAGGTGGTATTAATGGTAGTTACAAGTACACTTTAAATATGGCTATAACAAAAATTCCTAGTGAACTAAGAAAAAAGGATGTACGCTGTTCTTTTATTAATGCTTCAGGTAGTTTAGAAACATGGGTTTTTAATGGAGGTACATGGAGTGATGTAAAAGTTTGGAGAAAAGAAGAGATGTCAAGTACTTTTTCATTAGGTATTAATTCGGAAACTTTAATAGGAACGATTAAACGTTGCATAGCAGAGTCAAATATAGGTAGAACAGTTAGTACCGCTGATGAAGAAGATATTACAAGTGTTGATAATGGAAACGGAATACGAGTCTTAAAACGAGCTGACCGTAAATATAACCCTCTTGATTTTAGTGGAAAGGGATATAAAATTTTAAGGAAACATATTGTATTGGGGAAAAATGTATTAACACAAGCTATGATGAATGAGCCTAATACAACATATGTTATTCAGTATGACTATGATTTGGATGGTGGGGAATTAATTGTTCCACAAGGGAGTACACTTCAGTTTGAAGGCGGAAGTTTACAAAATGGCTGTATAAAAGGTTGTAATACTAATATACGAGCCGGATTATATCAGATATTTAAATCAATATCATTTAAAGGAGATTTTTCAAATCATTTTTATGTAGAATGGATGGGGGCTATTGGAGATGGAAATTTTGATAATGCACCAATCTTTAATGTTTGTTTTAATTCTAATATTTTGAACTGGGAGGGGAATGGAAGATGTTATTATTTAGCTTCTCCTGTTATGATAAAGACATTAAATCAAACTATTAAGTTGAGTAATGTAGAAACTAACGGAAACTATGATGCTTTTGTTATAACTAAACATTGGACACAATTGGACATACATTCTTTACGAAATAGAAATAAAATAGCATTAGGAAATGCTTCCGCTATTAAATTGAGTAATAATGTATATAATGCCACATTTAATATATTTAAAATATCAAACTTTAATAAAGGTATCAATTTGTATCCGCGAGTAAAATTTGATGCTGGAGATCCTGAAAATGCTACATACTCTGGTATACAATATTGTGTGTTTACGTGGCAACATATAGAACAATGCGATGATTGTATCGTATTTGATGTGAATGGAGCAGATGAAGGCAAGGGATTATGGATTAATGAAAATCAGTTTAATGGAGGCCGATTATCTGGCAAAAATGGCATCATGCAATATGGACGCGGAAATAAATTTGATGCTATTAATGGAAATGTGTTTAATAGTATTGGTTTTGAAGATATTGATTGTCCTATTAAGTCTTTGTACAAATGGTCTGTAGATAGATTTAATTATATAAGGATGTCCGAATCAATAAGAAATTCAACTTATATAGAAATGGATAATTGTACAAACGTTCTAATAGATTTAAAGTCATATGTTGAAGCATCTAAATTCAAAATAAAAGATTGTAATACAACAGAAATAAGAAGTATGTATAGTGTATATCAGTATAATCAAAAATCTTATGATGTAAAGAAACAATATAGTAATTATCAGCAGCAGAATAAATCATTTTTATGGTATTATGATCATAATAGTAAGGGGGCGGTTAATAAACGACTTCAAAAGAGCATTTCTGAAATTTGGACAGAAGGATCTTCCAGTCCAGATGGAACAATTAATTGTAGTAAGATAATAAATCTTAGTGTATTTTTGGATGAGTTTATTTTGCAATTAGATAAACGAGCTATTAGCATAGCACCCTATTTGGAAATTTATCTAAGTGGAGGTTGTAGATCCTTTATTGTGGAAGATGCTAAAGGAAACGTAATATATTCTACTCATAGACCTAAGAAAAAGATTCAAATTAGTTTTAATAATGAGCTTACACCTATGATTTTTGATGAAGATTTGAATCATTCATTTGTTCATAAAAAAGCTTATTTTAATTCTGCAAATATGTCTGATTTAGAGAAAGATATAACAGATGTTGATTTCTTTACATTTGGAACTTCTGGTTCCAAACCTTCTGTTATAACTTACTCTAAAAAAGTATTATATAGTAATTTTAAACTAATATCTATGTATGAGGGTAGATGTATTTTAAAGAATGAGCAGAATGAAACATACCCGATTGATGAGCCTGGCATCTATCTTTTAACTATATCTAGTGATGATGCTTTGGAAGTTACCAAATTATCTAAGGTAGAGGCTGTGAATACTAAATGTGTTGGTTCTTTTCAAGAGAAGCCTTTAAACTCTGCAATTGGTTTTTCTTATTTTTGTACTGACAGAAAGACTACAGAAAGTAGTACAACAGGCATTATGATTTATCACAAAGGAAACAATATTTGGGTAGATGCGTTAGGGCGAGAGATTAAGTAAGGGTGTTGGTATCGGTCAAATAAATAGTAGTATTGAAATTATAAACTGTTCTGCTTTGTAAGCATCTGATAAAGTACACATTGTCTTTTTCATAAATAGAAAACTCGATATCAACTTTAACCTGAAGTTAATATCGAGTTTTTTTTCTTCAATATAAATATTTAGGGACATTCATTAAATATTACAAAATTAGCCAACTAATTCATACACAAATTATTGCGAATTAGTTGGCTTTTTTGT
>USJA01000097.1 GCA_900554875.1 uncultured Clostridium sp.
AAATTATACCTAAATATATTTATCAATATGATAGACCATATTTTTTATTTATTAGAGCTAAAAAATAGTATACATTTTAAAAAACTTGTTTTTTTATGGAATTTGATATATAATTGTTCTAATGAAAAAGTCGTATAAGATTGGAGTGGTATTATGTGGTTTATATTATTTATAGTGCTTACTGCGATTTTTACGTTTTCTTCAATTATAAAAAAGAGTTAATTACGTAATAGGTGATTGTAAGTTTTATGCTTTTAAAGAGCTGTAAAAAAGTTTTGACTTAAAATGAGTGGAATATTTCACTCATTTTTTGTACAACATGGATGAAGAAGATAATGTTTTATAATTAAATGAACAAGCAAAGGCGGAAGGGATATTAACCAAAGAAAATCTTTAGTATATAAGTGGTATGATAGCAAAATGTAGTATGGAAGATGAAATAGAAAGAATGGTATTTGCTGATTCTAAAGGAGTTTACAATAAATAAAAATATAACGAAAAGGTACAGGAATACATTTACTTAAGGACATGAAATAATCTAAGTGAAAAAACAGGAAATTTAATTGGAAGTTATAATTAATGCATTAAGGAAATATTTTGAAAACAGAATATAATAAGTTGCCAATTAACATAATGTTGATACCTTAATTAAAAGTGATTTGATAATATAAGAGTATATAGTATAATGCCGTAGAAAAAATATTTTAATCTTAATGATTTTTAAAATATTTTAGATTTATAGCATTTAAATTTTATTTTAATGCTTAAAAAATATGTATATTAATAAATTTTATAGAAGATTCTTTACATCATTTTTTCATTGGACTTTTTTATAATTTATTTTTCACCTAAATCTTGCATAAACCTTAATAAATATCCGTCAGGGTCTTGTATTAAAAATTCTTTATTTCCTAACAGTTTATCATCTTTTCTATACAAATTTTCTTCAATATCAAAAGCTATTGTGTAATTATTATTTTTAAAATTATTATATATTTTATCAATATCTTCGACTTCTAATTGAAAATTGATTCCATTTCCAAAAGGATATTTTAGTTCTCCAACATTCCATTTATCATTATCTGACAATTCTTGTAGCATAAATTGAATATTTTTTAAGGATATGAATGTAAATTTATCTTCTGGTCTATTATATTTTACTTCAAAGCCAGCAGTTTTATAAAATTTTAAGCTGTTTTTTAAATTAGCTACAGATAACTCAGGAATATTTTCATTCCAATTTATATAATCATTAGGTCTTAAAATTGTACTTTTAAAATATTGTTCTTGAAAATCAGTCAAAACTTTAATTTCTTCATTGGTAAATGTTTTATTTTTTGGAACGATAATTAATTTATCATCATTATCATTTGTTCTATGAATTATTGCAATACATTTTCCACAAAAGGTTTCTAATGGTTCATAAACTCCTAAAACATAAGCATATAATTCTTCACCATCACTACTTACGGTATTAGGTACATGACCATAATTTACTGGATAAATAAATCCATGCTTTGGATGTTTGCTACCCATAGGTCTATCTATTTTTATTTCTAAAGTTTTATTTAAATATTCTAGATTATTCATGCCTATTCTCCTAATTTTATATTTTTAATAATAATAGACTCCTCATTCTTACCTATAAATTCAATAGAAACTTCATTAATAATAGTTGTAAATTCATAATTGAAATTAGAAAAATCTATTAAATTATCAGCTTGACCAAGTGTTATATGTGGAATGTATTTTATTGATTTTTTAAAATGACTTGGTATTATTTTTTCATATATATCATCGTGTAATTTTAATATTTCGTAATTTCCCTTTACACAGTTTAATAAAATATAGTTATCGTCAGATAAAGAAATGCCTTTAAAAGTTACTTCAAAATGAGAGTGTTTTTTTAATAAGGCAGATAATTTAGAAATTAAATCTTCATTACTTATTTTATCGTCAAAAGGAAAAGCCAGAGTTATATGTGGTGCTACTAAATTTGATAATCTATCGTATTTATTTCTAATTTTATCAATTATTTTCATATTATCAAATTTAGGAAAAATTAATATATCTCGTTTACCAATATTATTAGACATTTACAGACCTCCTAATTATTTATTAATTATTATTCACCAACTCATTAAACCCATCTTATCATATTTTATATCATTAATCAACGTTTTAGAATTTTTCATTTTTCATGATTATTTTTGTAATATTGAATATCTGTTTTTTATATCCTGTTTTTTCATCGTATATTTGTTTGCATTTATTATATACATTTTTTCTTTTTATATTGTACTTTTCTTCCGATTTTTTTAAAAGTTAATTCTTCTTCTGCAAATCCGTTACAATAATAATCAGCTATTTTGTTGTCAAAAGTTTTCTATTGTAATTTTTATTCCTTTACTCTCCTGTTTTAGTATTTTCTACTTTTTAATCATTAACTTTGAATATTTATATTCAAATATATTTTCAAGTTTATAATTTAATTCTACATATTCTTTATAGTAACATATGGCTCATAAAGCGAAGAAAATGAGATTAAGTATTGCCAACAAAGCCAGAATTGTTAAGGAATTGAACGTTCCTTGATTTTTTTGTTACCTCAAAAAAACGGCGAAAAAACGGCGAAAGTTTTGAAAATGAAAACTTATTAGAAAAGTAAAGTGCAATTATTATTGCTTTAAAGTGCAAAATTTGCACTTTAAGTTTACATTGTTAAGTAGTTTATTTTTGGAGAAAAAAGTGGTATAATGTGGAGAAATGTGAAGGGAGTGGTAAATAGAATGACAATGCAAGTACCAGATTCTTTTATATGGAAAAAGAAAGAGTATAAATTTGTTGGAGCTGATGATATATATCAATTATTTGATCCTGCAAAATTTGGATTTGATCCAGAGGAAGTTGATACAGCATGTTGTAAAGGATTTGTTATATATTTTATAGTAAACGAAAATGATGAACTTATATTAGATAGATTAGATATACATGATAAGAATAATAACTATCCATCAATTAATGGAATTGAAGGATATGAAGAGGTATATGGTTATCACATTTATAAAAACATTAATTTACCATTGAATAGTTATTCTGGTAAAATCATTATTGCTGATGATCTTCAGAGAAGATTTATAGGACGAGCATTTATTGGGCCTCATTCATACAATAAAGTATATGAATTGGAAATAAAGAAAGGGAAAGTTATTGATTATAAAGATACTTCTGGAACATATGAAGGATTTTAATGAAATAAGGAGGAGTTATAAAGGTATTTAAGACCTAAACAAGAAAACAAAAGAAAGTGTAAAATATGTGGAGAAGAAGGATTTGTAGATAGTTGTAGAACTGTATTTGAATGCCCAGTTTGTCATTGGATAGAAGATGAGAAACAAGAAAAGGATCATGACTTAAGAGAAGGTAAAAATTCAAAAACATTCAACGAAGTAAAAAAAGAATATGAAATCAATTGGAATAAATATGGTACTTTAATAGATAAAGAAATCAAAGTTATGATGAATGATGGAGAAGTAAAAGAAGGAGTATGTAGAGATTATAGATGTGATGCTCTATTAATGCCGAATAATGGTGGATGGGTTGATATTGTAAATATAAAAGATATAGAAGTTATTGAAGAAGTCATACATTTTAAATGTCCTATTTTAGAAGGATTAGAAGATGATGAAATTGTGGAAGATTCCTGTTGGGCTGTAAAATTTACAGTAGATAATCCAGGAAAAGATATAGAAACAGAAAAATGGATAAAAGAATATAATTCAAATTATGCTGAGATATGTGATAAGTGTGATAAACATTTCCCCAAAATTATAATGAAATAAGATTGTAATTTATTTGAGAAAACGTATTGACTTATATTAACAAAAATGTTAATATATATATAAAGAAAGGAGGGAAAGGAGGATTTTTAGTGCAACTATGCAGAGATAATTACAATAATCAAGAAAAGAAATTAGGAAAATACAAAAAAGAGCAAGAAACATATAATAAAATAATAGAACACATAAAAATGTGTAAAAACTTTCATGAGTTGCAATATAATCCTATTTCCAAGATGTACGGATTTGAAGCATTAAAACATAAATGTAATGGATATTATAGTTTTAACTTATCTAAAAAAGGTGGAGTAATTAGATTGATTGTTTCTGAAAATGAAGATAGTACGGTGTTAAATCTAGATTTTATAAGCATGGATCATTACAATGACTTTAAAAGAAGATTATAGTAAAAAAGGAAGTGTTAAGATGGAGAGAATAAGATTTAAAGATTATTTAATTGATTATTTAGAATTTAATAATATTACTAATAAAGATTTTGCAAACAGAATAGATATTACACCGAAGCATTTAATAGATATTTTATCAGGAGAAAGAGATATATCATCAAATATCATTGATAAAATATCATTAGTTACGAATATTCCAGCGGATTATATATATAGAGTAGAAGCAAACTATAAATTTGAAAAAATAATTGAAGATTATTTGGAAAAGGAAAATCTGACAGAAACAAAGTATTTGAATAA